>CAJQTN010000027.1 GCA_905620505.1 uncultured Pelagibacteraceae bacterium | reverse complement strand
ATCTGAAAAATATACTTTCCAAGAAAGATGATTTTGAGCTAGAAGAAACATTAAGTGACTTAATGCTAGAGTTAAAAGAAATGAATCACCTAAAAAAAATTGAATTTTTAGAGAATAAGGTAGCAAAAAATTTAGATGAAGGTTCTTATTCGGAACTTATTAAGCTTAAAAGTCAGCTAAATAGCGAATAAAAAAAGATAGATTTTAAAGCAATTCATACTATATATAGCTTCGCTTTAATTTAAAATTTAGCCTAAATGGTAGAAAAATTAATTACAAAATCGTTTGAAAGACTTCTTGATAAAGGAAAAACTCGTGGGTTTATAACTTACGAAGAACTAGGAAAATCTTTAGGCAAAAGAGGAAGCTCTGTTGAGAATGTCGAGAAAGCTTTTTTAATACTTGTAGACGAGAAAGTAACACTTGTAGAAAAAAAATCTCAATACCAAACAAATAAGAAAAAAGAATCTTCTTCCACTAGCGATGAAAAACAATCTGATAAAAGCGATGATCCAATTAGAATGTATCTTCGTGAAATGGGTGGGGTTGAATTACTTTCTCGTGAAGGAGAAATAGCAATAGCCAAAAGAATTGAAGCAGGAAAAGATGTGATGATCAACGCGTTAACTCAAAGTCCTTTAGTTGCTAAAAAAATACATGAATGGAAAGAAAAAATTGAGAGTAACGAACTTTTAGTTAGAGACATCGTTGATATAGATTCAACATATGAAGATTTTGAAGCTAGTAATGAAAAAAAAGAAAAAATAAAAGCAGAAGCTTTAAGTAAAAAAAATAAAGAAGAAGGTAAGAAAAACGAAACGCCTGCCGTGGCCGAAGAAGAAGATGAGTTCAATGTATCTCTGGCTAAAATGGAAGAGGAAATAAAACCAAAGATTGTAAAAATTATCGATAATCTAACTAAAGATTATACAAAACTACAAAAATATCAGAGAGAAAAATTAGATTGCATTTTAAATTCTAAAGAACTTTCAGTTTCCAAAAATAAAAATTTTAAAAAAATTCAATCTACTTTAGTAGTTAATTTCAAAAATCTTCAGCTCTCACCTAACGTAGTGGAAGAGATAGTTCACGCTCACTACAAAGAAAATAAAAAAATTGTATCTTTAGAAGGAGTACTTTTAAGATTAGCATTAGATAATAAAATTAGTAGAGAAGAATTTTTAAAATATTATATTGGCAATGAAATAAATCCAAAATTTGAATCTTTTTTAACAGAAAATTTAACATGGAGAGCTTTCTTTAAAAAATTCAAAAATGATTTTAGTGAAATAAGAGAAAGACTTGTAGAATTTAGTGAAAAGATAGGATTGTCTGTTGGTGAATTCAAAAAATTAGTTAGCAGAATTCAAAAAGGAGAAAGAGAGTCGAGAATAGCTAAAAAAGAAATGGTTGAAGCTAATTTAAGATTAGTAATTTCTATAGCTAAAAAGTACACAAATAGAGGTTTGCAATTTTTAGATTTAATTCAAGAAGGAAACATTGGTTTAATGAAAGCAGTAGATAAATTTGAGTACCGAAGAGGCTATAAGTTTTCTACTTATGCTACGTGGTGGATTAGACAAGCTATTACAAGATCTATTGCCGACCAAGCTAGAACGATCAGAATCCCAGTTCATATGATTGAGACTATAAATAAAATTGTAAGAACCCAGAGGCAAATTATGAGTGAGTTCGGTAGAGAGCCCACTCCTGAAGAGTTAGCGAAAAAATTAGCAATGCCTTTAGAAAAAGTCAGAAAAGTTTTAAAAATTGCAAAAGAACCTGTGTCCTTAGAAACTCCTGTAGGTGACGAAGAAGATAGTAGTTTAGGAGACTTTATCGAAGATAAAAATGCCCTTCAACCTCTAGACACAGCTATTCAATCTAACTTAAGTGAATCAACAACTAAAATACTCGCATCTTTAACTCCAAGAGAAGAAAGAGTTTTAAGAATGCGTTTTGGTATTGGAATGAATACGGACCATACTTTAGAAGAAGTTGGTTTGCAATTTTCTGTAACAAGAGAAAGAATAAGACAAATTGAAGCCAAGGCTTTGAGAAAACTTAAACATCCAAGCAGATCAAAACAACTTAAAAGCTTCTTAGAGAAATAAAAATATTTACATTAATTAAAATGATTAATTTATGTCTTTAGCATTAAAAAGAACATTACCTTTACTTTATAAATTTTTAAAAAAATACGAAAAATATGTACCTGCATCGACAGTATTGTGGGACCAAAAAAAATATATTTTAAATTTAAAAATTATTTCAATGTTGAGTATTTGGAAAAGTTGGCCTAGATTAAAAAAGGAAGCAGATATTGTTTTTAATCTGTATGATGGAGGAGATTTTTTAGATATCGGAGCTTCTCGTGGCGTTTATTCTTTCTTGCTAGCACCAAAAGCAAATATTAATGATGTTTTCGTACATTGTGAACCTGATCCAAATATTAAAAAAGATTTATTAGAAAATTTAAAAGTTTTAAAAAAAATATTTAATCATATTAAACTAGAATTTATTTCTAGCCCTATCAGCAACAGCAAGACAGCAAGAAAATACCCAACTGATTATGGTCATCCAGTTTACTTTAGTGAGACTAAAAATATAAAAAACTCAGAAATCATCGAATCTATTAGAATTGATGATCTCGTAAAAAAACTAGGCCTTGAACCTAATTTCATTAAAATTGATGTCGAGGGTGCCGAATATGAAGTTTTGCAAGGAGCAATAAACACACTTAAAAAATACAAAGCTTTGATTATGATTGAAAAACACCCAACTTTAATTCCAAAAAATATAACATTGCATACAATTGATAATTTTTTAAATGAAGCAGGATATGAAAAAGAATGTTTAATTTTTAAAGACGATATAGCAATAAATGAAATTTGGAAAAAAATTTAAATTAAAATTTTTATTTTAAATTTACCTTGAAGAAGTAAAAAAAGACTTATAAAATGTTGTTAATTAGTTTAGGGCCTGTAGCTCAGTTGGTTAGAGCAGTACACTCATAATGTATTGGTCGTAGGTTCGAGTCCTACCGGGCCCACCAATTAATTATTTATAAATTCTTCTAATTTAAAAAATAAAATTTTTATATCGTTATTGTTCGAATTTAAAATAGATGAAAACTCTTCTTTCTGTGTCTTAGCTAAACTTAGTCCCTCGACAATTAAGTCTCTGATTAGAGGTTTAGTAGGATCTTTTATATAAACTCTCCAGTTTATCTTAATTTCTGGTTGCGATGAACCCTCTGCAATCCGTGAATTTACTATAGTATAATTTTCACTTTTTTGTTCAGCACTCACAACTTCAAATTTCTGTTTAGAATAATCAGTTAATCTAGAAGTTAAACTTTTTAGGAAATATTTTTCAAATAAGCTTTTGTATTTTTTAATAGTATCTTGATCTAAAGTCTTTCTTATGCTGCCTAAAGTATACATACCAAGTGCATTTATATCTACATTTTCAAGAGCAATAGTTTCAATTTTTTTACTTTTGTCAGCGTTTGAAATATTTTTATCACTTAATGTTTTAATAGCATCGCTAACAAGTTCATTGATAAAATTTTTTGGGTCTGAGTCGTAAGAGAAAGCATTCGTGCTACTTAAAACCAAAACCACGAATACTAATGAATTAATTAGTTTTCTCATTGTTATAATAATTATTTGTTAAATTCAGACCAATCATCTTCGTCCAAAGACGAAAAAGTATTGCTAATTTTTTTTTCTCTATTTTGTAAATATAAACTTTTCATGGCGGCATACATGTCTAAAGAATTTTTTTCTAAACTATCTAAATTTGTCATATTATCGGCTCGAAAATCTACTGCAGAGGCTCCATTAACTGAATAATAATCTATATCACTTCCCGATATATTTAATAGTTTACGATCTCCTAATGTTACGTTTGCAAACGGGTCAATAAAAGTATCTACAACCCTTCCAAAAGAATCTCTAACTGTTGTCGGGCCTAATATTGGTAAAACAAAATAGCACCCAGCACCAAATCCATACGAACCTAATGTTTGACCTATGTCTTCTTGTTGATTTTTTAAACCCATTTTAGCTGCCGGGTTACCAAAACCAAGCACACCAATAGTTGAGTTAATTAAAAAGCTAGCACCCGATTCACCTGCTAATCTCCAATTACCTTGTAAAATATGATTTGGAACAGTTAATAGAGTTCCAATATTTGATGTAAAATTTCCCGTTCCTTCTTTAATTCGTTCGGGTAATTTATTGTAACCAACAGCAATTGGTCTAAAAATAGCTTTATCAAAACTTTTGTTGAATTTAAAAATATTTCTGCTTACCTTTTCAAAACACTCTTTTTCCGGTTCTGCTCTTAAACTGGTAGACAAAAGAAGAAAACTAGCTGAAATTAAAATTATAATTTTTTTTAGATCCATTATGGCTTGTATATATATAATTTATAATATTACTAGTGCAAAAGGCAACTATTACATAGTTTTTTTAAGATAATATAAGATAATTTATATATATGAAAGTTAATATTTTTCAATCTCCAAACTATTCTATTAAAAATCGTCCAAAAAAAGATATTAAGTTTATAGTAATTCATTATACAGGAATGCAATCAGTACGAGCATGTATTAAGAGACTAACTAGCATTAAGAGCAAAGTAAGCACGCATTATTTGATCGATAGAAAAGGAAAAATAATAAGTATGGTTGATGAAAAAAATACTGCCTGGCACGCCGGACGATCAAAGTGGAAAAATTTTACCAATCTTAATCGCCATTCAATTGGCATCGAACTTGTAAATAAAGGCCATCAATTTGGGTATGAAAATTTTTCTAAAAAACAAATTTCCAAATTAATTTTACTCTGCAAGTTTTTAATTAAAAAATACAAGATAAAAAAAAGTAATATTCTTGGTCATTCAGACGTGGCGCCTTTAAGAAAAAAAGATCCAGGAGAAAAATTTCCTTGGTATTTTTTATCAAAAAAAAAAATTGGTTACTGGTACAATCCAAGCAACAAAAACATCATAAACCACAACATGAGCAAAAATGATTTGCGTAATATTTTTTTTAGCAATTTGTATAAAATTGGCTACCGATATTTTGATAAAAAAAAATCATCTCAAAGTGACTTGAAGATAATAAAGGTATTTCAAAGAAGGTTTAGACAAAATAAAGTTAATGGACTGATAGATTACGAAAGCCTACAAATTAGTCATTATTTAGCTAGTTCTCCAAAATATTAGCTTGATCTCTGTTACGTAAGTATAATAAAACTTCATTGCTAGATAGTTGGCTTGTCGCTATTAACTTTTGTTAGTAGAGGAAAGTCCGGGCTCCATAAAGACACAGTGCCAGTTAATGGCTGGCGAGGGTGACCTTAGGGACAGTGCCACAGAAAATAAACCGCCTTATCAAGGCAAGGGTGAAAAGGTGTGGTAAGAGCACACCGGTTTTTTGGTAACAAAAAACGCATGGTAAACCCCACTGGGAGCAAGGCTAAATAGAGATGACATTGTGTTGATTTATCAGCGCTAAAAACCGTCTTTAGTTCGTTGTCTGGGTTAGCTGCTTGAGTCTAAGCGTGAGTTTAGGCCTAGAGAAATGACTGCTTTAATGACAGAACCCGGCTTACAGACTATCTAGCAAAATGAGATATTTTCTTCAAAATCAAAAATTAAACATCACCTTCTAGTTTTTAGGCAAAAAAGTAATGTATTGACTATTTTCAATACAACCCATAACATCCCATAAAAACCCAAATAGGAGTTTTGTTGAAATATTTTAAAGAAAAGACTGTTTTAAAACATTTATTTTTCTCAGCTTTCTTTTTTATGTGTGGACTAAAAAATTATGTTTTTATCAAGCTACGAGAACAAACTAGACAAAAAACGGAGGGTTTCAGTGCCAGCTAGCTTTAGATCTCATTTAAGCTCTTTGGGCTATAACGGATTTGTTGCTTATCCATCTTTTAATCATGAAGCACTCGAAGCTTGTTCTGAAGATAGAATAAAAAAACTTTCAAATACAATAGATTCACTAAACCCTTTCGAAGAAAAAAGAGATTATTTTGCAACTTCAGTTTTGTCTGAAAGTATGAGCTTACAATTTGATAGCGAAGGTAGAGTTTTAATTACAGATAAACTATTAAACCATGCAAAAATTAAAAACAGCATCTTATTTGTTGGTTTAGGCAAAACTTTTCAAATATGGGAGCCTAAATCTTTTGAAAAATTTAAAATAGTCGCAAGAAAAAAAGCGTATCAAAACAGATCTAACTTAAAATGGGATAACAAACTAACAGGGGAGAAAATATGACAATAAGAATAGGAAGTGGAGAGCTTAAAGAGTTAAAACCAAGAATTTTAGTTTTAGGAGTTGGAGGTGCTGGTGGAAATGCAATAAACTCTATGATCGAAGCAGGAATGCAAGGTGTAGAATTTGCTGCAGTTAATACAGATGCTCAAGATTTAAAATTAAGTAAAGCTGATGCAAGAATTCAAATTGGCACAAGTTTGACTCAAGGTTTAGGAGCTGGAGCAAAGCATGATATTGGGCAAGCTGCTGCGGATGAATCTCTAAACGAAATAATAAATTTTTTACAAGACGCTAATATGGTATTTATTACTGCTGGCATGGGCGGAGGAACTGGGACAGGGGCATCAAGTGTAATAGCTAAAGCAGCTAGAGAACTTAACATTTTAACCGTTGGTGTTATCACTCTTCCTTTTTCTTACGAAGGACCCAAAAGAATGCGTAGAGCAATTGAGGGAATGAATGAACTAAAAAAACATTTAGATACCTCTATAGTTGTTCCAAATCAAAATCTTTTTAAAGTTGCTAGCGAGACAACAACATTTGAAGATTCATTTCATTTATCTAATGATGTTTTAAATCATGGAGTTCAAAGCATTACGGACCTTATGGTTAAACCAGGAATTATAAATTTAGATTTTGCAGATGTTGAAACCGTTATGAGCTCGATGGGAAAAGCTATGATGGGAACTGGAGAAGCAGAAGGTGAGAACAGAGCTTTAGCTGCAACTGACATGGCTTTAAACAACCCACTAATTGATGATTACTCGCTTAAAGGAGCAAGAGGTTTATTAGTTAATATAACTGGTGGAAAAGACATAACGCTCTTTGAGGTAGATCAAGCTGTAAATAAAATAAGAGCAGAAGTAGATCCAGAAGCAGAATTAATTTTTGGTGCTATTAAAGATGAGTCGCTTAATGGAAAAATGAGAGTATCAATAGTTGCAACAGCTTTAGATGGTCAATTAGCCAACACAAATGGAGTTGTTAATATGGTTAACAGAATACAAAATAGAAACAGCGGTTATTCAGATGCAGCCCTATTTTCTAAGGGAACAATAATGCAAAATAACACTATTAATAGCTCAATAAGTGGAGCAACAGCTCTGAAATTGGATGAACATTTCGAAGTAAATGAAGAGCAATTTCTGAATACGACTGAAAATGAAGCAAACATAGAAGCGTCGTCTGGTGAAACTTTATTCGAACTTGATTCAATAGAGCAAGTGTCTTCACGAGAAGAACCAGTGCTACCTACAGAAGAAGAGCACACGCCAAAGCTTTTTTCTGAAGAGACATCTTTAAATGAAAACAATACTACATTTGCAGAACCAGAGCAGAAACTTTTTGCCCAAGAAAATAATCAGGAAGAAGATTTCGAGATACCTGCATTCTTAAGAAGACAAAAGTTTTAATGGTAAAAAAAAAATTGAATGAATATTACTATTTCATCATTGGAAAAAAAACATTTTCCAGTTATGTTAGATGAGGTCGTTCAAACTTGTTTAATTAATAATAAAAATCAATTAATTTTAGATTGTACTTTTGGAGGAGGTGGCTATTCCAGAGAATTACTAAAATTTCCTAATGTTAAGGTTATAGCCATAGATAGAGACAAGTCTGTAATTAATAGAGGAAAAAATTTAGAAAAAGAATTCCCAAAAAAATTTACTTTTTTTAATGAAAAATTTAGTAATTTGGACAAAGTAATTAAAAAAGAAAACGAACCTGATATAATAATTTTTGATTTGGGTTTATCCACTTTTCAACTTCAAGATTACAGCCGCGGATTTTCATTTAAATCTAATGAAAAAATAGATATGCAAATGGGTCTTTCTAAAATTTCAGCCGAAGATGTTATTAATACATTAGATGAAAAAAATCTTAAACTAATAATAAAAATTCTTGGAGAAGAACAAGAGGCAGGTAAAATTGCAAAAAATATAATAAAAGCAAGAGCAATAAAAAAGATTGATACAGTTACAGAGTTAGTTCGAATAATAGAAATAAGTAAAAAAAAAAATTATAATAAAAAAATAAATGTTTGCACAAAAACATTTCAAGCCTTACGAATATTTGTAAACAAAGAAACCACAGAATTAATAGAAGGATTGATTAAAGCAAGTCAAATTATTAAATTTGGAGGAAAAATAATTGTCATAAGTTTTCACTCAATTGAAGATAAAATTGTTAAATACTATTTTACGAACTATTCATCCAATAAATCTAACCCATCTAGATATATGCCAATTGAAAATAATCAAAAAAATTCCTTTTTTAAAAAATATAAAAATAATTTTTTAATACCAGGACCAGAAGAATTAATTAGAAATCCAGCCTCAAGATCAGCAAAATTAAGGGAAGCAGTTCGTACAAAACAAGAATTTATTTACCCAAAAGAATTTAAAGAAGAATTCAAAAAATACATAGATATAGAAAATGCTGCTGTATAATAAAAAAAAACTAATAATAATTTCAATCTATATTTCCTTTTTTGTTGCTATACCCATAATTAAAAATGAAAGTAGACTAATAGAAAAAAAAATACAAAAACATCAAAATAATATATTCAACTTAGAAAAAAATTTATTAGAGGCCAGTCTAGAATTTCAATATTTAAGTTCGCCGGCCCTTCTGACAAGTAACGTAGAAGAAAATTTAGATCAAAAATATAATAATTTAGAGTTTTCACAAATTTATTTAAATATCGATAATTTTATATCTGCACAAAAGAAAATAACCAGCATTCCAATTAATGAAAAGTAAAAAAAAAAATTTTATCCATGAAAATCAAAAATCCTTTTTTTTCAATGATTTTCTTGAGCACTCTCAAAAAAATAAAAAATCAAATAAATCTAAAGTTCACGAAGACAGACTTTATGTTTTATTTTCTTTTTTCTTTTCTTTAATACTTATTTTTTCAATTTCAATTTTTTCCACATCTATTCAAGAGTCTAATTTTCAAGGGTATAAGAAAAAAAATTACAATCATCCATTATTGCGAAGAGATATTTTAGACAGAAATGGAGAATTAATGGCGCGTAACATAAATTCTTACCACGCCATAGTAAAATCAGATCTTATTAAAAATAAAGAAAATTTTATTTTAAAAATTAAATTAAATTTCCCTAAAATTTCTACAATAAAATTAAAAAAAAAATTAAATTACAAAAAAAAATTTTACTTAAAAAGAAGATTGACTGAAAACGAAAAAAATAAATTATGGTCTTTAGGTGAGAAAGGAATAATTCTAGAACCATTTCAAAGCAGGGTATACCCTCACGGTCAATTATATAGTCATATTCTTGGTCAAATCGATGATGATAATTATGGTATTTCAGGAGTTGAAAGTTATTTTGACAGAGAATTAAGAGACAGACAAAAATTAAAAAAACCTTTGGTTTTAAGCCTAGATTCAAATGTTCAGTTTTTAATTAAAACAGAATTAAAAAAAGCAATGAAAGATTTTAGAACAAATTCAGCTGGAGGATTGCTGATGAATGTAAAGACTGGTGAAGTTTTATCACTAGTTTCTCTGCCAGACTACAATTTAAATATCAGAGAAAATATTTCAGACATTAAATATATGAACCAAATCACAAAAGGTGTTTTTGAACTTGGATCTGTGTTTAAAACATTTACTATTGCTCTTGCCCTTGAAGAAAACATTTTATCTCCTGAAACAATGATTAATAATATACCTGATAACATCAAATGTTCGACACACAGCATTGGAGACATACATGATTTTCCTGAAAGCTTATCTGTTGAAGATATTTTAATAAGATCTTCTAATATAGGTTCCTTAATGATTGCCAGACAAATTGGTAAAACTAAATTAAAAAATTTTATAGAAAAACTTGGGCTATTAAGAGTTGTAGATTTTGAGCTAGAGGAAATAGGCAAACCTCATAATTTTAAATGGGGAAAGTGCAAACTAGAAACTGTGTCTTATGGGCACGGAATTACGACTACTCCATTACAAGCAGCAACAGCTTACGCGTCCATTACAAACGGAGGGTATATGGTAAAGCCAACACTGCAACTTAGAAAAAATTCTAATTTTGAGAACAGGGCTTCTATCGTGTCTAAAAAAACAAGTAATCAAATAAATAAAATGTTACGGAAAGTAGTGAATGAAGAAAAAGGAACCGCTGGTAACGCTAACATTTTTGGGTATGATGTGGGAGGTAAAACAGGCACTGCAAAAAATTATAAAAAAAATAAAAAAAGTATCAATACATTCATTTCTATATTTCCAGCAAATAAACCAAAATATGTTCTTCTTGTTATTTTAGATGACCCTAAGGGTGCGCCACATCTTAATTATCATTACAAAGGTAAATCAGCTCTCAATATTTCTAGAACAGAGGCAGGTTGGAATTCTGTTTATGTTGCAGGCAAGATAATAGAAAAGATTGGACCTATTTTAGCCATAAACAACAACGAGGTTCACAATACTCATGTTGTTAAAAAAAATAATTAAAAAACTACCAATTAATATACAAGAAATTAGTATTAAAGGATTGTCTCTCGATAGCAGACAAATTAAAAAAAATTATTTATTTTTCGCAACAAAAGGAAATAAATATAATGGTGAAAACTATATTGTTGAAGCAATCAGAAAAGGAGCGAGAGCTGTAGTATGTGACATAAATTGTGAAATAAAAAATAAAAGAATTCCAATTATAAAAGTTAAAAATATTAAAAAAACTATAATAGATGTATGTAAGGTATTTTATAAAGCAAAACCAAAAAATATTATTGCCGTTACCGGTACTAATGGAAAAAGTTCAGTTGCTGAATTTTATCACCAAATTCTTTTAGCCCAACATATGCCAGTTGCCTCTTTAGGAACTTTAGGAATTAAAATAAATACTAGAGTAACAAGAACCAATCTAACAACTTTAGATGTTGTTACCCTGCACAGAGAGTTGGAAAAAATTAAAATGTTAGGCGTTGACAATGTTATTCTAGAAGCCTCCAGTCACGGATTAGAGCAAGGTAGGTTAGATGGATTAAATTTTAAAACAGCAATTTTTACAAACTTTTCACAAGATCATCTCGACTATCACAAAAATATGAAAAATTATTTAAACGCTAAGTTAATCCTAATCTCTAAACTATCGGGAAAAAAAAAAAATATAATAACTGACAATGAAATTCCAGAGTTTTTAAAGATAAAAAGTATTGTTAAAAAAAATAATTTAAACTTATTAACTATTGGCAAAAATAATTCCACTATTCAATTTAAGTCAGCTAAACCTTTTGGTAATTTTCAGAATATTGCCTTTGAACACAGCAAGAAAAAATATGCTATCAAGATTCCTTTGATTGGCTTGTTTCAGATTAAGAATTTATTTATGTCAATTCTTGCAGCGAGACTTTCTGGTTTAGATATTAAAAAGACTTTGAACGTTGTGAAAAACATAAAAGAAGTGAATGGTCGACTTCAGCTAATAAAAACTACACCTAATCAAAAAAAAATATTCATTGATTATGCACATACGCCAGCTGCTCTCGATACAACTCTCAAAGCAATTAAAGAACATTATGGAACTAAACCAGACATAGTTTTTGGTTGCGGAGGTGAAAGAGATAAAAAAAAAAGATCTAAGATGGGATATATTTGTGAAAAAAACGCAGGAAAAATTTATGTTACTGATGACAACCCAAGAAATGAAAACCCAAAATTGATTAGACAAATGATCATATCTGGATTTAAAAAAAAATTAAGCATTAAGGAAATACCCTCGAGAAGCAAAGCTATTGAAACAGCCATTCTAAAGTCAAAACCTAACGGCATTATATTAATAGCTGGAAAAGGACACGAAACCACCCAGACCTACGGAAAAAAAATTATTAATATTTCAGACAAGGAGATAGTGAAAAATATCAATGATAAAAAAACTAAATATGAAAAAAAAAATTATAATAAAATTTTCAATGCAGAAATTATCAGAGAAATAGTTAAAAAAAATGAATTAAGATTTGAGGGAGTTTCAATTAACTCAAAACAAATTAAAAAAGGCAATCTCTTTATAGCAATAAAAGGCAAAAATCATGATGGACATATCTTTGCAAAAGAAGCGTTAAAAAATAAAGCCAATTACTGTGTGGTTAAAAATAATATTAATAAAATAGATAAAAAAAAATTGATTATATACCCCAATACGAATAATTTTTTAAACAAACTAGCTAAACTAAAAAGAAAGCACACAAAGTCAAAAATTATTGCAATAACGGGCAGTTCAGGAAAAACGACGCTCAAAACATTGATTGGCAAAACCTTATCTGAGTATGGAAGAACTTTTTTTTCAAAAAAATCATACAACAACCATATTGGAGTACCTCTTAGTTTGTGTAATTTAGAAAATAACAATGAGTATGGAGTCTTTGAAGTCGGCATGAGTAACGCCGGTGAAATACGAAGACTTTCTAGTTTGATCAAACCTGATATTGCAATAATTACAAATATAGGAGAAGCTCACATAGAAAATTTTAATAATTTAAACGGTATTGCTAAAGCAAAATCTGAAATTATTGAAAACATAAACAAAGGTGGTCATTTAATTCTAAATAGAGATGAGAGGTATTTTAATTATTTTTCAAAAGCTGCAAAAAAAAGAAAAATTAATGTTTTATCTTTTGGCAATTCAAGCAAAGCTGATGCCAAGCTAATAAAAAACAAAGTATTTAAAAATTACAATAATATTCATTTAAGGGTACTAGGTAAAAATATTTATTTAAAAGTAAAAAATGTTAATCCATTAATTATTTCTAATATATTGTTTACTTTGCTGACTATTCAAGTCTTAAATTTAGATTTTTCAAAAATGGTAAATTTTTCAAATCATTTTCAACTAGTAGAAGGAAGAGGAAAAATGCAGTTCATTTCAAGGTACAAAAAAAAATTCCGACTTATCGACGAAAGTTATAATGCTAATCCTTCATCAGTTAAAAATGCCATTAATAATTTCTCAAATATAAAAAGAAAGCACGAGAAAAAATTTTTACTACTTGGGGACATGTTAGAACTAGGTAAAGAATCAGAAAATTACCACAAAAACCTAGCCCGTTTCATCAATCATAGTGACATTGATAAGTTGTTTATATTCGGGAAAAATGCTTTTAAAACATATCAAAAAACCTATAAGTCTAAACAAGGAAACATTTTACAAAATTTGAACGATTTTGATGAAATTTTCTCAAATATTATAAATAAAGATGATTACTTAATGATAAAAGGCTCAAACGCTACTGGTTTAAATAGATTATCTAAAATAATTATCTCAGGATCTAAAAATGTTTTATAGTTTTTTATCATCTCTTGCGGAAAATTATTCTTTTCTAAATGTATTTAAATACATAACGTTTAGAACAGGACTTTCTGTGGTCACATCATTCGTGATTGTCTTTTTAATAGGAGAACCACTAATAAGAATATTTAAGAAAAATCAGATATCAGGACCAATAAGACAAGATGGCCCAATTGACCATATAATAAAAAAATCAGGAACACCTACAATGGGAGGGTTAATTATTATATTGGGTATTTTTTTAGGAACTTTTTTATGGGGAGATCTAAATAATATATATGTTTTAACAGTAGTTTTTATTTCCATAGGCTATGGCCTTCTGGGTTTTATTGACGACCTATTAAAGATAAAACAAAAAAATTCCAGAGGTTTAAGCTCAATATCAAAACTCGCAGGCCAAATTATAATTGGCTTAATAGCAATTTATATTTTAATCGAGTATTCAGAACACCAATTTTTAAATAATTTATACTTTCCTTTTTTTAAAAATTTAATTTTACCAATGGGTGTTTTTTTTATACCATTTGCACTTTTTGTTATTGTTGGGGCATCTAACGCAGTAAATTTAACTGATGGCTTAGATGGTCTAGCGACTGTGCCAGTTATGTTAGTTGCTTTATCTTATACACTTATAAGCTATGTGGTAGGTAATACAATTTTTGCAGAGTATTTAAAAATTCCCTATATTCAAAGCGCAGGTGAACTAAGTATATTTTGTGGGGCCATTTTTGGTTCGTGTTTAGGATTTCTTTGGTATAATGCTCCACCAGCTAAAATATTTATGGGTGATACTGGTTCACTTTCTCTAGGTGGCTCATTAGCTGCTGTAGCTATTATAGTTAAGCACGAAATAGTTTTAGCAATAATAGGTGGGCTTTTCGTTCTCGAAACTGTTTCAGTTATTATACAAGTTTTATCTTTTAAGATAACAGGTAAAAGAGTTTTTATGATGGCTCCAATTCATCATCATTTTGAAAAAAAAGGTTGGCCAGAGTCAACCGTAGTAATAAGATTTTGGATTATAGCAATTATTTTAGCGTTAATTGGATTAGCTACATTAAAGTTACGATAATTAATGGAAACAGCAACACTAATAAAAGATAGTTCATTCGCTGTATACGGGCTTGGTTTGTCAGGTAATTCTACATTTAAGTTTTTAAAAAAAAAAAATGTTAAAAAAATATATACATGGGATGACAAAAAAAATAAAAATAATAAAAAAAAATTTAATCTATTTAAAACTGCATTAGATAATGTAGATTATATTGTAATTAGTCCTGGAATTAATATTCAAAAAACAAAATTTAAATTAAAATTATCTACGAATAAGAAAAAAATAATTACAGATTTAGATTTGTTTTATATGCAAAAAATTCCTGTAAGATCTATAGTAATAACCGGAACTAATGGAAAATCAACAGCTTGCAAACTAACCCAACACATATTTAAAACAAATAAACTAGATGCTCAACTTGGTGGAAATATTGGGAAACCAATATTAGATTTAAAAATTCAAAGAAAATCAGTAGTAATTATAGAGGCATCTTCATTTCAATTAACATATACAAAATTTATAAAGCCAAATCTTGCAGCCATATTGAACATAACCAGTGATCATTTAGATTGGCACAATACAATAGCAAACTACAAGAATTCTAAATTAAAAATATTTTCAAAACAAGACGGTAGAGATGTGGCTTTATTAAATGATAAAAAACTTATTGAACAATTTAAAAAAAAAAATTATTCAAGCAATTTAAAAATTGTAGAAAAAAATACATTAAATAGTGTGATAAAAAAAAAAATTACTAATAATTATTTAATTTCTGAACCTAATTTAGAAAATCTAGAGTTTGCAAGTCAGATATCTAAAATATTTAAAATTAAAAAAAAATTTTTTCTTAAAGCAGTAAATAGTTTTAAGGGACTACCACATAGACATGAAATATTTTTAAAAAAAAAAAATATAACCTTTATTAACGACTCAAAAGCAACAAGTTTTGAATCAACAAAACATGCACTTAAAAATAATAGAAATATATATTGGATTTTTGGTGGTTTGCCTAAACTTGGAGATAAATTTAATTTTAAAGGTATAGGCTCAAATATAATTAAATCTTTTATTATTGGTAAAAAAACAACTTACTTCAAAAACCAAATAAAAAATAAAATAAAATACAAAATATCTTATAATTTAAAAGATGCAATTAAGGATGTTTTTGAAGAATTGATATTAAGCAAAAGCGATAAAGTCACGATTCTGTTTAGTCCAGCTAGCGCTTCTTACGATCAGTTTGAGAACTTTGTAGACAGAGGAAATCAATTTAAAAAAGCAATTAAAGACTATGCTAAAAGATTTCTTTAGAAATTATTTAAAAAATTACTGGAAAAATATAGATAAAGCTATATTCCTTAACTTTTTACTTTTATTTACTTTGGGTATTTTTTTTTCATTTGCCTCAACATCAACATTAGCAGGAGAAAGACTAAATAAAGATTATTATTTTTTTTTTTCAAAACATTTTATCTTTGCAGTATCAGCAATCTTTTTAATGATTTTGATTTCTTCTATTCAATTAGATTTTTTTAAAAAAATTTTTATTCCAATCTTTATTGTTTCAATGCTTTCTTTAATTTTGGTTTCATTTTATGGAGTAGAAGTTAAAGGTTCAAAACGGTGGTTAGATTTACTATTTTTTCGTTTTCAACCTGTAGAATTTGTAAAACCATTTTTTATTGTTATCATTGCCAAGATTTTATCCAAAGATCCTCTCCACACTTCTGGTGCCTCCTATTTTTTTAGTTTTTTAATTTTAACTTTGCCGTGTATTATTTTATTAAATCAACCAGATGTTGGTCAAACCGTATTATTAATTTTATCTTGGTCAGCTGTTATTTTTGTTTCAGGAATAAAATTAATTTATATTTTAACTCTATTTGGCACGTGTATAGGCTCCATTGCAGCATTGCTCCTAACGTTTCCTGATAAGTTCTCATATATTTTTAGACGATTTGAAATTTTTTTTGACCCAACAAAAGGTGATCGTTTTCAGTCTAACAACGCCTTAGATGCCATCAGAGAAGGAGGCTTGATAGGCCAAGGCATGGGAGAAGGAACTCTGAAAGTTCGCGTACCAGAAGCTCATACTGATTATATTATTTCTGTTATTGCTGAAGAATTTGGATCAATTATTTCAATATTGTTAATCTGTATATTCTTATATATTTCATTTAGAATTATAAAGTTTGCACTATCAGAAGATGAAAAATTTATTAAAATTTCACTCTCAGGCCTTGCCACTCTTTTGATTTTTCAAACTTTTATTCATATTGGGGTAAATACTAGTTTGCTTCCAACAACTGGTATGACGTTACCATTTTTAAGCTATGGTGGTTCATCAATGATTGGAAGTTCGATACTAGCAGGGATAATTTTAAATTTTACAAGGAAAAGATATTCAAATGAAGACTATTAGAAAAAACAAGATTTTAATTGCCACTGGAGGAACTGGAGGACACGTTTTTCCAGCTTACAGTTTAGCAAAAAATTTCATCAAAAATGATTATTTAGTTGAAATTGTAACCGACAGGAGAGGATTTAAATATTTAAACAAGAATAAAGATATAAAATTTACTATAAATAATTCCGCAACTATATTTAAAAAAAATATAATAAATTTATTTCTATCAATATTTGAAGTATTTTTTTCTTATATAAGATCTTTAGAAATTTTATATAGATCAAAGCCTATGGTGGTATTTGGTATGGGAGGGTACGCTTCCTTTCCAGTATGTGCTGCAGCTAGAACGTTAAACATACCATTTATAATTTATGAAAATAATATTCAAATAGGCAAAAGTAATAAATATCTACTTCCATTTGCTGCTAAAATTTTTGTCGCATATCAAGATCTTGTTGGAATTAAAAATAAATATAAGAATAAAATAGTTTTTACCGGAAATATAATCCGAGAAGAGATTTTAAATTTCAAAAAAAAAAATCAATTTATACCAGAGGTATTAAATATTTTAGTTTTAGGAGGTAGCCAAGCAGCAAAATCATTTGGTGATTTTTTACCTAAAATATTTGAACAATGTAATAAAGAAAATATAAAAATTAAAATATTTCAACAATGTATAGAATCTCAAAATAATAAACTTAAAGAAGAATATGAAAACTTAAAAATTAACTATGAGCTGTTTAATTTTACCAATAATATTTTAGAATATTTTTCTAGAGTCGAACTAGTTATTACAAGATCAGGATCTTCCATAACAGCAGAACTCATTAGTTGTAAAATACCTTTTATTTGTATTCCCTATCCACATTCAGCAGAATCTCATCAAGAAAAAAATGCGACTTATTTTGAAAAAAAAGGATATAGTTTTTTAATTAAAGAAAAAGAAATTAACAGTAAGCTATTTCCTTTGATTAAATTAATTTATAAAGATAAAGAAATATTAAATAAATTAACAGAAAAACAAAAAACCCATTCTGATAAAGATGTATTTTTTAAAATTAATAACGAAGTAAAAAATTTAATTCATGAGTAAAATTAAATTAGGAAAACAAGAAGTCATTCATTTTGTAGGGATAGGAGGCATAGGTATGAGTGGCCTAGCACAGATAATGAAAACAATGGGTTTTAAAGTTCAAGGTAGCGATATCAATAAAAACAAAAATACTGACAATTGTAAAAAGCTAGGTATTAAAATTTTAATAGGTCATAATAAAAAAAATATCAGTAAAGTTACCATTGTAGTGAAATCGTCAGCGGTTAAATCAAGCAATATTGAATTATTAGTTTCAAAAAAAAAAAATGTGCCAATTTACGAACGAATTGAGATGCTTGCAAATATAATTGATTTAAAAAAAAATATTATAATCACAGGTTCTCACGGCAAAACAACTACCACTTCTCTTGTTGCAAACATAATTTCAACAGCAAAATTAGATCCAACTATTATTAATGGCGGGGTAATTAATTCATTAAAAAATAATGCAAAATTAGGTCAGGGGGAATGGGCCATAGTAGAAGCAGACGAGTCAGACGGTAGCTTTCTAAAAGTTCCAATAAATTATTCTATCGTAACTAATATTGACAAAGAACATTTAGATTATTATAAAAATTTTAATAAACTAAAAAAATCCTTCAAGACATTTATTGAAAAAACCCCACCAATTGGAAAATGTTTTTTATGCCTAGATGATTTAAATATAAAAAAAATAATAAAAAAATTAAAAACAAAAAATTTTTACACTTACGGCTTTCATAAACATTCAAATTATCAAGTTTGCAATTTAAAATATAAAACTAATTATACAAAATTTGATTTAAAAATTAAAAACGTTGGTTTTAAAAAACTACATATTAAAAATATTTCATTAAATTTAATAGGTACGCACAATGTTCTAAACGCTACCGCTGCAATTAGTTTGTCTTTAAATTTAGGTTTAAGTATAAATATCATTAAAAAAGCTTTAAAAAATTTTTCAGGAGTTCAAAGAAGGTTAACAAAGGTTTTTAAAAAAAATAAAATAGAATTTTATGATGACTACGCACATCACCCTACAGAAATAAAGTCTGTGCTTGAAGGTATTAGAAAAGTTACCTCAAAAAGAAAAATTGTCGCTGTATTTCAACCCCACAGATACTCTAGAATTAAAAGTTTAAATTCAGAATTCGGATCATGCTTCAAAAATTCCGACCAAGTAATACTTTGTCCGGTATATGCTGCGGGCGAAACCACTGACCAAGAATATAATAACAAAAAATTTGCTCAACTAATTACAAAATTTTCTAAAACCCAAGTAATTCTTATTGAGAATGAAAATGATTTAACTAAATATTTTAAAAAAAATTTAATTAGCGATGAAGTTGTCATAGGTATGGGTGCAGGTTCAATATCAAAGTGGATGTATAATTTAAAAAATATTTTATGAAATTAATATCGAAAGAACTAGAATCAAAGTACGGCAAAAAAATTTTGTATAATGAAAAATTATCTAATTATAGTTGGTTCAACCTTGGAGGACCATCTGAGATTCTTTTTAAGCCCAGTAACACAGAAGACATAATTTTTTTTTTAAAAAAAGTTAAACCAAAAAAAATTACTATTTTAGGAGCTGGATCCAACACTCTGATAAGAGACGGTGGTATTAAGGGGGTAGCAATAAAACTAAGTTCTAATTTTTCTTATTTAAATTTAGAATCACATAATATTATAGAAGTAGGAGCAGCAACTTTAGATAAAAAGATAGCAGATTTTGCATTAGAGAATTCATTAACGGGACTAGAGTTTTTATCATGCATACCCGGTTCAATAGGAGGGGGTATAAGGATGAACAGCGGATGTTACGGTGAAGATATTTCACAAATCCTTCATTCCATTAAAACTGTTGATATTTTTGGAGATAAAAAAGATATTCCAGCATCAGATATTGAGTTTAATTACAGAAATACTAGCTTGCACCATAATTTAATAATTACTAGTGTGAAATTACAAGGCAAAACTTCTTTGAAAGAAAAAATTCAAAAAAAACAACAAAAATTAATTGAAAAAAAAAAAAACGCCCAACCAAGTCATTTAAAAACTTGTGGCAGTACTTTTAAGAATACAAAAAATAAAAAAGCATGGGAATTAATTAAGGAATCTAATTGTCAAAAATTACAAATTGGTAACGCAAAAATATCTGAGAAACACTGTAATTTTTTTGTTAATAACGGTAAAGCAACCTCAAAAGATTTAGAAGAGTTAATTAATAAAGTTAAAGAAAAAGTATGGCTAAAGAGTAAAATTAATCTAGAACTAGAAATTAAAATAATTGGTCACAATGATTAAAAAATAATGAAACAAAAAAAAATTTTAGTAGTCCAAGGTGGAGTCTCAAATGAAAGAGAAGTAAGTTTGAAGTCAGGCAAAGCTTGCATCAAAGCCTTAAAAGAATTAAAACATAAAATTATATCGTTTGACCCCGCTAAAGAACACTTAAGTAAAATTAAAGTATATAAAAAAAAAGTAGACTTGATTTTTAATGCTTTACACGGCAGAGATGGAGAGGATGGAATAGCTCAAAGTTATTTCGAATACTTTAAAATACCTTATACACATTCAGGGATAGTATCTTCAATGAACTCTATGGACAAGATCATATCAAAAAAAATATTTAAAAAAAACAATCTTCTAACACCAAACTATATTTCTTTAAATTCAATTAACTACAAAAAAAAATTACAAGAAAAATTTATAAAAAATTCAAATTTTAATTATCCAGTAGTTGTCAAGCCTTCTAATGAAGGATCAAGTATAGGTGTAGAGATCTGTAAAAACTTTAATCAATTACAAAATTCTGTAGTCAAGTTGATAAAAAATTATAAAACTTTGATAGTTGAAAACTATATTGCTGGTCAAGAAATACAAGTTGCTGTTATTAGTGGCAAAGCTTTAGGAGCAATTGAATTGAGAACAAAAAGAAAGTTTTATGATTATAAAGCTAAATATTTCAAGTCCGCTTTAACAAAACATATTATGCCGGCTGATATAAATAAAAATAATTATAATAAAGTTTTGAAACTTGCGGAAAAAGCACATCAAGTTTTGAACTGCAAAGGTGTAACTCGATCTGACTTTAAATTAATCAACAATAAGTTTTATTTATTAGAAATAAATACCCAACCAGGAATGACAAATTTATCTTTAATGCCTGAAATAGCAAAGTATGCTGGCATAAATTTTAAAGAACTTGTAAAAAAAATTATTGATGACGCAACTATTAATAGATGAGAAGTTCATTAAAAATATATTTTCTAATATTTACTTTTTTTATTTTTACCACCTATAATGTCAAATATAACAAAGAAAGTGCTAGTATTCTTTTTCCTGTAAAAGAAATTATAGTAGAAAATAACTTAGCTATTAATTTACTAGATTTTAAATCTGATTTAAGTTTTTTTATAAACAAAAGTTTATTTTTTTTAAATGAAGAAAAAATTTTAAAAATCATCAACAAATATCACTTTATATCTAATATTAGAGTAAAGAAAAAATATCCAAATACTTTAAAGATAATTCTAACAGAAAAAATACCAGTAGCCACACAAGTAATAGATAAAAGAAAATTTTACATAACTAGAGACAATGAAAAGATAAATTTTGTGGATCTTAAAATTTATGAAGATTTACCTTCAATTTTTGGTAAATACAAAAATTTTAATATTTTTTACAATGATATAAAAAAAAATAATTTTAAAATAAATGAGATTAAAGCTTTTTACTACTTTGATATCGGTAGATGGGATATTGTTCTTAAAAATGAAAAAATTATTAAATTTCCAGCAAAAAATTACCAAGGTCTTTTACCGAAAATTAATTTAATGTTAGATGATAATAACTTTTTTAAGTACAAGATTTTTGATTTTAGAATAAAAGACCAATTAATTTTACAGTAACATGCAATTAAACGAACCTTATCTAATTATAGATCTGAATGACAATAATGTAATTTTTTTCATTGTTTCATTCGATGAAAAAAAAAATTTTAAATTGTTAAAAAAAATTATTTTAGAGACACAAGGAATTCAGAATGGTCGTATAGTCAATATTGAGACCGTGACTCAATTACTTAAAAAAACTATTAATTCCATCGAAGATGATATGGATTATTTTTTTTCAAACACTACTGTTGTAATTAATCCAACTCAAATTAACTGTTTAAATGTTAGTGGCTATAAAAAATTAAATGGATCACAAGTTTCAAATGAAGATATAGCTTATATTTTAAATGATATAAAAAAAATTATATTAGAAAGTGAAAATAACGATTCTTTAGTTCATCTTTTTAATTCAAACTTTTCATTAGATAGTGACAACTTAGAAAATTTACCTATTGGTTTGTTTGGCGAGTTTTACAATCAAAACATGACTTTTTTTTTGGCAAACAAAAATATTCTTAAAAATATAAATTCTGTCTTTAATACTTGTGGATTAAATATAGAAAAAGTAATTTTAAAAGCTTTTGCTGAAGGTGTATATCTTCTATCAAACAATCAGTTAGATAAAAATTTTGCAATTTTAAAGCTAGAAAAAAATAGAATTAATGTCTCTTTGTTTAAAAATAAATCCTACTTTTTTGCTGAAGACTTTAACTTTGGCTTTAATTTAATCATTAAAGATATATCAAAATTATGTTCGCTTAAAATTGAAGAGGTAGAAAATTTTATGAAAGAAATTGAATTAAAAAATGTTATAGAAAATAATAATGAATCTTGTTTAGAAAAAAAATATTTCTACAGCTCTCCTTATAGAAAAATAAAATATCAATTAATTTTAGATATAATTACTGCTCGTATTGAAGAGCTTTTTGAAGTTTGCTATAAAAAAAATACAAACATTAAAAATCTAAAGAATAACGATAAAATTTATATTTATGTCGAATCTTCCGAATACTATAAGAATATTCAATATGTTTTGGAAAATAGCAAATTTACAACTTTAGAATGCATCTTTAACAACAACATAGAAAAAAATTTCTTAGCGGGCGTTAATGGAGCCTGTGAACTTATTGGTAAAGGCTGGGAAAAAGAGGCAATTCCAACAATCTACAAAGAAAAATCATTAATTTCAGGTTTTTTCTCAAGGTTGTTCAATTAGTTTTTTAGTATTTATTTGAAACATTAGTTGTTTTAGGCATATCACCATTGTTTTGTATAAGTGTTGCATGTTGAATGTATTTCAAAAAACAATTTCAAATAAAATAGAATTTAAAGGTATTGGACTACATAGCGGGCTAGAAAGTATAATTAAAATTTTACCAGCTGACGAAAATTACGGAATAATTTTTAAAAGAACTGATCTTGAACAAAATAACTTTATAAAAGCAAATTTTGAAAATGTTTCTTCAGCTATACTTTGCACAACAATCCAAAATAAATTTAATATAAGCATATCAACAGTTGAGCATTTATTAGCAGCACTCTACATAACGGGAATTGACAACGCTTTGATAGAAATTAATGCCTCAGAAGTTCCAATCATGGATGGGTCTTCTAAAGAATTTGTTGATACTATTTTAAAAATTGGAATTAAAGAACAAAAAGCAAAAAGAAAGTACTTAAAAATTTTAAAAAAATTTGAATTCAAAGAAGATGAAAAATTTATTTCTATAGAAAAAAATGAAAACAGTCTAAATGTAGATTTTCAGTTAGTTTATTCTAACGATGTAATTGGCAAACAAAGAAATCAGATTAATTTCTCTGATAAAGATTTATCTAATGTTTATACGTCAAGAACATTCTGCTTATTCGACGATGTTGAAAAAATAAAAAAAATTGGCTTAGCTAAAGGTGGATCTTTAGACAATGCAATAGTTGTAAAAGATAATGAAATTTTAAATTCTACAGGACTTAGAAACAGTAAAGAATTTGTAAATCATAAAATTTTAGATCTAGCTGGTGATTTTTTGTTATCAGGCCACAGAATCTTAGGGAGCGTAACATGTATTCAGGGCGGCCACAGTTTAAGTAATTTATTCCTAAGAACTCTATTACAAGATAGATCAAACTATTCCATAATTGAACTAGAAGAATCTAAAACTATAAAATCGTATTTTAAAACATCAGCAAACAAGCTAGCGGTTAACGCTTAAGATCTTTAAAAATTTACCTAGTTAATTAAATTTGATATGAATAGGGCAATGTATCAAAAATTAATCTATTTATTTTTAATAATTTTTTTATTTACCTCGTGTTCTAAAAAAGAATTAGAATTAAATACACCTTCTAGTAAAGAAAAATCTTTTGAAATCTACAAAGAAGCTGTGGAGGCAATGAATAAAGGGGATTATTTTTATGCTTCTAAAAAATTTTCTGAAGCTGAATTAATTATGCCTAAAATTAAGTTTTCTGCAAAAGCATCGCTAATGTCTAGTTATTGTCTTTATTTAATAAATTTTTATGAAGAAGCTAACGCTAACTTGGAAAATTTTATAAAGAAATATCCTACAGATAAAAATATAGCTTATGCTCACTATTTAATTTCAATTTCTCTGTACGAGCAAATCTTAGATGAAAAAAAAGACATAAACCCACTTTTAAAAAGTAAAGATAAAATGCTAT
This sequence comes from uncultured Pelagibacteraceae bacterium, assembly GCA_905620505.1. Classification (GTDB taxonomy): domain Bacteria; phylum Pseudomonadota; class Alphaproteobacteria; order Pelagibacterales; family Pelagibacteraceae; genus Pelagilacustribacter. The sequence continues at coordinate 23,610 of CAJQTN010000027.1, read as the reverse complement.
TTTTTTTAAAAAAATTTCCAGATACAGAATATGCATTAGATCTAAAATTTAAATTAGATTTGGTAAACAATCAACTTGCAGCAAAAGAAATGTACATCGCTAAATATTATGTAACCACACAAAAATGGATACCTGCCATCAATAGATTAAAAATTATAGTTAATAAATACTCTGAAACAGTTTATATCGAAGAAGCATTACATAGGCTAGTCGAAATTTATTATAGAGTTGGCTTAATTGAAGAAGCAAAAGCAGTTGCAGCAATTTTAGGTTATAATTACAATTCAAGTGAATGGTACGCAAGAACATACAAAATTTTAAACAAATCCTACAAAACTTCTAAAAAAATTGAAATCAATAAAGACATAGGGTTAATAAAAAGAACAATTAAAAAAATACTTAATTAAAAGAAATGTCTAACAAGGAAGATAGTATAATCAAAAATTATCTTGAAAAAGTAAAGTTAATAGAAAAATATAATAAATCTTATTACGATAAGGATGCACCCGTCATTTCAGATTATAAATACGATGAGTTGAAAAAAAAAACTTTAGAAATAGAAAAAAAATATTTATTTTTAAAAAAATTTGAATCAATTAATAATAAAATTGGATTTAAACCTTCCTCAAAATTTAATAAAATAAAACACGCAAAACCTATGCTTTCCCTTTCGAATGCATTCAATAATAATGACATTAAGGATTTTGGGAAAAAAATTAATAATTATTTAAATAATACAAATTTAAATTTAATCTTTTCTGTAGAACCTAAAATTGATGGAATTTCAGCCTCCTTAACTTATAAAAATGGAGTACTGGTTAGAGGATTATCAAGAGGAGATGGTGAGATCGGCGAAGACATTCTACAAAATCTTAAAACTATCAAACAAATACCTCATAGTATTAAATCACAAGACATACCGAAAATTCTTGAAATCAGAGGTGAAGTTTATATTGGGAAAAAAGATTTTGAGAAAATCAAGGACAAGTTTGCCAACCCTAGAAATGCAGCAGGTGGATCATTAAGACAAAAAGAATCTACAAGAACTGCAAAAATTCCACTAAAATTTTTGGCATATGGTTTTGGAGAAGTAAAACCATTTATTTTAAAAAAACAATCAGAATTTTTAAAAAAAATAAATGAGTGGGGATTTAAAACTAATCCTTATAATTCTTTGGCAAAAAACCTTAAAGAAATTGATGATCAATATAATAAAATAGAAAAAAATAGATCAGACCTTGATTATGACATTGATGGCCTTGTTATAAAAATTGATGATTTGGCTTTACAAGCAAGGCTAGGCAATACTTCAAATTCTCCAAGATGGGCAATTGCGTATAAATTTTCATCAGTTAAAGCCAAAACAAAAATTAACGATATTGTTATCCAAGTAGGTAGAACAGGTGCATTAACCCCTGTTGCTAAAGTTGAACCAGTAACAGTAGGAGGAGTGGTTGTTTCTAAAGCCACGCTACACAATGAAGAAGAAATTATCAGAAAGGACATAAGAATAGGAGACATTGTTACGATCCAAAGAGCAGGTGATGTAATTCCTCAAGTTGTGTCTGTAGATTTAAGCAAGAGGGATAAACAATCCAAAAAATTTATTTTTCCAACTAAATGCTCCTGTGGCTCTGAAACCATAAAAGAGATTAATATCAATACTAAGAAAATAGATGCAGTAAGAAGGTGTCTAGACAGAGAATATAAGTGTCAATTTATTGCAAAAGAAAAACTGAAACATTTTGTATCTAAGGATGCATTTAATATCGAAGGATTAGGAAAAAAAGTCATAGATCAATTTTGGGATCTAACATTAATAAAAAAGCCTTCAGATATTTTCAATTTAGATTACCAAAGAATAGAAAGCTTAGAAGGTTGGGGTAAATTATCAGCTAAAAATTTAAAAACTGCAATAAATATATCCTCAAAAATTTCGCTAGATAAGTTTATTTACTCTCTTGGTATAAGACATATAGGGCAAGAAAATGCAAAACTTTTAGGTAATTTTTTTAAAAGTATTACAAAATTAATTGAACTTTTTAACTCTTTTAAACGAGAAAACTTACTAAAAAATATTGCAGAATTAGATGGAATTGGATCGGCTCAATTAAATTCTTTAAAAGAATTCTTTTCAAACAAAACAAACAATGAGATTTTATCTTCCCTAATTATGAATCTAAAAATAAAAAACTCTAAAGCTTTAAACAAAGATGGCAAGTTAACTGATAAGACAATTATGTTTACAGGGGGGTTTGAAAAAATTAGCCGATCAGAAGCAAAATCTTTAGTAGAGGAAAATGGTGGAAAAGTTCTTGGAAACATTTCAAGCAAATTAAATATGCTAGTCGTAGGCAATAGTAAACCAACAAAATCAAAAATTGAAAAAGGCAAGACGGTAGGAGTAAAAATTATTTCTGAATCTGAATGGTATAAACTGTTAAATATTTGAGCATGCTTGCTTAAGTTGTATCAATTCGAATTTGTTCATAAATCTTTTTAAATAAATAAATACTCTTTGATGGTATTTATTTAACCAATATTTCTCAAAAGAAGTTAATAATTTTTTTTCTATTAATGTTTTATCTATAGGCACTAAGGTTAAATCTTCAAACTTTAATTTATTTCTAGTTTTTTTTACATAAACCAAATTTTCAATTCTTATACCGAAATGATCCTTTTTATAATAACCTGGCTCATTAGAAGTAATCATTCCTTCTCTGAATTTAACTTTATTACCTCTTGAAATACCTTGTGGTCCTTCGTGAACATTTGAAAAATAACCAACACCATGACCCGTACCATGAGGGTAGTCTAAATTTATATCTCTTAAAAATTTTCTTGCTGATTGGTCGATTTTATCTCCGTAAGAATTTTTATTGAGCTTGAATGAAGCTACAGCAATATGTCCTTTTAAAACTCTAGTAAAAATATTTTTTATTCTAAAATTATGGACACCAAGCGATAAAGTTCTTGTTACATCAGTAGTCCCATACAAATATTGACCTCCAGAATCTACCAGATATACATCACCTTTTCTCAATAAACGATTGGTTTTTTTATCTGCTTTATAATGAATTATCGCACTATTAGGTCCGGAGCCAGATATTGTTGGAAAGCTTAGGTTGTGAAAAGTTTTATTTTTTTTTCTAAATTCTAATAGTTTTTCTTGTGCTGAAATTTCAGTTATTTTCTTTGTTTTGAAATTATTTTTTACCCAAAATATAAATTTAGTCAATGCTGCACCATCATAAATATGCGATTTTATAGAGTTTTTTATTTCAGTTTTATTTTTTAAAGATTTTAAATAATAAATCGGATCTTGTTTTTCTAGAATTGAATTATTTTTTTTAATAATTGATTTATAAAAAATTGAACAAGTTAAAACATCTATTAAAATTTTATTGTTAGACAGATTTAAAATGAAATTTGGCAGTACACTAAAATCAAAAATTTTTACATTTTTATTTATTTTATTTTTTAAAAATTTGCTAGTTTTTTTTAAATTACAAAATAACAATACTTTTCCAGTTTTATTAATTATAGCATGCGCGTTAGGCAGTGGTGAATATTTAGTGTCCCCACCTCTTATGTTTAACAACCATGCAATGTTTTCAGATGCTGTAGAAAATAAGCAGTCAGCTTCATTGAATTTAATTTGTTTTAATAAATTTGATAACTTTTGTTCAATTTTTGATCCAGCGTCTTTGTCTTTAATCCGATAAAAAGATTTGATATTTGAGCTTTTCTTTCTTTTCCACAATATATCAATTAAATTTTTATTAATTGGTTTTAGCTTTATAAACGCATTACCAAAAATTTTATTTAATGAATTTTCTGTGTGAAGCTTTGGATCAAATCCTAAGTTTAAATTTTTCTTTTTAAAAACATTGAAAGGATATTTTTTAGGAATAGTACAAATTTGAAAATGCTCTCTACATTGTATACCTGCCTGAATGGTATACCTGCCATCTACAAACATATAATTTTTTTTTTTTAGAATAACAGCAAAACCAGCAGAACCTGTAAAATTAGAGATATATTTTAAATTGTCTTCAGTTGCAGATACATATTCACCAAAAAAGTTATTATTTTTTGGTATTATGTAACCATCCAAATTGAAAGTTTTAAAAAGTTTTCTTAGTTTAGTTATTTTTTCCATTTTAACATTTTGTTTTTTTTAAACCTTTCCCATCCCGGGCTCCTATACTCACTATTGGAATCTGTATCTATATCTTGATTAAATTCGAAGTCACTTTCAAATTCTGACGCAGTTTCAATCTCATTTTTTTCAACATTTTCATCTGGAATTTCATTTATGAACCTTGAAGGTAAAGCATCCATCCATTCTCCATGGTATGATCTCTTCATGGCAAAGGACAAATAAGCCTCATTTTTAGCTCTTGTTATACCTACGTATGCAAGCCTTCTCTCTTCCTCTAATGCTAAATCTCCTTTTTCTTCTAACGATTTTTGGTGAGGAAATAAACCTTCTTCCCACCCAGGTAAAAAAACAACATCAAATTCTAATCCTTTCGCTGCATGCATGGTCATTAAATTAATTTTTTCTCCTTCCCACTCTTTATCAATGGATGTAGCGAGTGCAACATGTTCTAAAAAAGATTGTAAATTATCATATTCACGCATAGCTCTAAGAAGTTCCTTTATATTATCAAGTCTACTTTCGTTTTCAAAATCTTTTTTATTTTTAAGCATTTCAGAGTAACCTGATTCATCTAACACAAGCTTTAAAAGATCGTAATGTTTGTTAGTTTTTGCATCTGTTCTCCACTTGTCAATTTTTTTTGTTAACTGTAATAAGCTTGTTTTAATTTTAGGCTTTAAACTATCAGCTTCTAATTGTTTTTTTATAGAGTCTTCTAGACACAATTTATGTTGAGCACCAAAGCTGTACAATTTATGAAGAGTGCTTTCACCGACACCTCTTTTAGGATTTTCGATTACTCTTTCCAAAGCTAAATCATCATATTTTTGATTTATAATTCTTAAATATGACACAGCATCTTTTATCTCAGCTCTTTCATAAAACCTAGTTCCACCTAAAACTCTATAACCTAAACCCACTTTAAGAAATCTTTCTTCAAATTCTCTTGTTTGATAAATAGCTCTCACTAGAATGGCAACGTTATTCAGAGAATATTTTTTTTTTAATTTGTTTTCTGCAATATCACTAACATTCTCTGCTTCTTCACGACCTGTTTGATAACAATTAATTTTTACTTTTTCTCCTTGTTGAGCAGAGGACCAAAGTTTTTTTTCAACTCTTCCTTTATTATGTGAAATTAAAGTTGATGCAGTTTCTAAAATATTTTTTGTAGATCTATAGTTTTGTTCTAATTTAAAAACTTTGCAGCTTTTATAAATGTGATCAAAAGTTAAAAAGTTTTTTATTTCTGCACCTCTCCAGCTATAAATTGATTGATCGTCATCTCCAACACAACAAATATTTTGCTGCTCATTAACTAAAAGGTTTAACCACTTGTTCTGAATAAAATTAGTATCTTGAAATTCATCTACTAAAATATATTTAAAATTATCATTGTAAATTTTTTTAATATCTGGGTGGTTTTCAAATAATTTTACACAATATAAGATGAGATCACCAAAATCACATGCATTAAGTTCTCTAGTTTTAGTTTGATAAATTTTATAAACTTTAAAAATAGATTTTTCTAATCCAGTAAATTTATCCTCTTTAATATCCTCTGGAAGTAAGCCTTTGTTTTTCCATTTGTCTATAAAGGATAGAATAAAGCGAGGAGTAATTTTTTTGGCATCTATATCTTCAGCTTTGCTAATATTTCTAACTATTTTTTTTTGATCATCAGTGTCTAAAATAGTAAAATTTCCCTTTAAGCCAATTGCTTCCGCGTGCCTTCTTAAAAACTTAACACTTATAGCGTGAAAAGTACCAAGCCAAGGAACTGCAATTGATTTTTCACTTACATAGCTAAGCACTCTATTCTGCATCTCTTTCGCAGCTTTATTGGTGAATGTTACGCAAAGAATTTGGTTAGGCCATGCTTTTTTTGAATTAATAATATGCGCTAGTCTTGTAGTTAAAACTCTAGTTTTACCCGATCCTGCACCAGCCACTATTAGATTGGGCCCCTCTGTGCTAAGCACAGCTTCTTTTTGCTCCTTGTTTAAATTTTCTATTAATTTATTTATAGAATCCATAATCGTATTGAATAACTGTATATTACTTATTTAAGCCTAATAAATGAATAAAAAATTAAATTTTATTTTCAAAAATAAAAAAATTTATAAAATTATTTTATATCCGTTTCTACTTATTGTTATCATTTCTTTAGTCTATTTTTCTATACCTAAATTTTTTAATTATACACCCAAACTAATAGAGAGGAGTTTGAAAAAAAATAGTAACTTTATTATTAAAAACATTTCAAATACTAATTATAGACTATTTCCCTCACCAAGGCTTAGAGTGTATGGTAGCACCTTTGAATTTAAAGAAAATATTCTGAAAGTAGAAGGTGCTAAAATTGACATTATTCTTAACCCACTAAATCTCTTTAATTATAACGGACTTACTTATGATAAACTTTTAATAATCGGTGGCTCCACAAATATTAAAATAAATAAATTTAATGAATTATCAAATTATATTAAAAAAAATAAAAAAAAAATATATTTTAAAAACAATAATATTATTATATCGCAAAAAAAAAATAAATTATTTGAAATTGATAACAGTTTAATAAAAATCAATTCAAAGAACAATACTCAACAATTAAAAATAAATGGATTATTATTAAATTATAATGTTATTTTTTTTTTGCAAAATGACTCTGAAAATAAAATCAAAATAAACTTAAAAATCCCAGAGCTCGATATATCAACTAACATTTTGTTAAAAAAAAAAGATATGCCTAGATCACACGAAGGGTCTGTAAATTTTGATGTCCTCAATAACTTTTTTCAATTTAATTTTCTCAAAGAAAAAAAAGTAATAATAAATAAAGGGTTCGTAAGAAATGATTTAATTAATTCTTCATTTGAAGGCGAGGCATCTTTTAAACCTCATTTTTTTTTTAATTTAGATGTTGAGCCATCTACAATAAATATAGAAAAAATATTCTCAAAAATTCAAAAACTTTTTTTTTCAGAAAACCCCCAAGGACTTAACATAGTTAAAAAAATTAATGGTTTTTTAAATTTTAAAACTATATTTGAAGGGAACGTAATTTTTAAAAATAGTGAAATTCTATTTCAAAATTTTAAAACTGGTAAAGATAACCCTGTATTTTTTGACGCTAAAATTTCAGAATTTGGAAAAAAAGGGAAAATTCAATTTAATTTAGTTAAGGATATCCAATATAAAAAAAACTCTAATCAAGAATTGAAAATTTCAGGTTTTATAATTCCATCATCTTCAAAAGTAACTTTTAAACAAGTACTATTAGATAAAGAAGTTTTTACTGAAAAAAAAACAAAGAACTACGAGGAGAAATTCAAGAATGAGGTAATTAACAATTCATTAAGTAATATTTTTAACAACACAAAAATCAACAATTTTTTTAAAAACTTTGTTAATTAATCTATTTGGGTTTAGTCATTAACATTGGATTCATTATTTTATCGTACTCTTTTTCCTTGAGTATTCCAGATTTAATAACTTCCTCTTTTAAGGAAGTTCCATTTTTATGAGCATCTTTTGCTATCTTCGCTGCATTATCGTAACCAATTTTTGGCGTCAGGGCTGTTACCAACATTAGAGAATTATCTAATAAATATTTAATTCTTTTTTTGTCCGCTTTAATTCCCTTAACGCAATACAGACCAAAAGTTTTTGCTGAGTCAGCCATAATTTCAATTGATTGTAAAATATTGTGTATGATTAATGGTTTAAAAACATTTAACTCAAAGTGCCCATGTGATCCTGCCATAGTTATTCCATTATGATTTCCAATCACTTTAACACAAACCATAGTCACTGCCTCAGATTGAGTTGGATTTATTTTCCCTGGCATTATAGAAGAGCCAGGTTCATTGGACGGTAATATTAATTCTCCATAACCTGCTCTTGGGCCCGATCCTAAAAATCTGATATCATTTGCAATTTTCATTAAGCAAACTGCAGCAGTATTCATAGTCCCAGAAAAATTTACAATAGGATCGTGAGTAGCCAATGCTGCAAATTTATTTGGAGATACCTTAAAAGGTAATTTTGTAATTTTACTAATTTCCTTAATTATTTGTTTGTCAAAATTTTTTCTAGTATTAAGACCGGTTCCAACAGCGGTTCCTCCTTGGGCAAGAAAATAAATTTCTCCTAAAGCCTGCTCGATTCTTTTGATAGATTCTTTTAATTGAAATTGGTAACCAGAGAATTCTTGACCTAAAGTTAAAGGGGTTGCATCTTGCAAGTGTGTTCTTCCTAATTTTACTATTTTATTAAATTCTTTAACTTTTTTTCCCAATTCTTTCTCCAATAATTTAAGAGAAGGGATTAATTTATCTTTAGTTTTAATCGCAATGGAAATGTGCATTGCAGATGGAAAAACGTCATTTGTTGATTGGGATTTGTTTACATGATCATTAGGGTGAACAGGTTTCTTACTTCCTAGTTTACCACCCATCATTTGAATAGCTCTATTGGCTATTACTTCATTAACATTCATATTTGTTTGAGTACCAGAACCTGTCTGCCAAACTTTTAAAGGGAAATGACTATCTAGTTTACCTTTGGAAACTTCCTCTGATGCCCTAACAATAAATCTACTAACTTTTCCGTCTAAATCTTTATTTTTAGTATTGACGATTGCAGCAGCTTTTTTGATGATGGCAATTGAATGAATGACAATCGGTCTGACTAAAAAATCCCCAATATTAAAATATTTTTTTGATCTTTCTGTAGATGCCCCCCAATACTTATCACCATCTACTTTAATTTTTCCTATACTATCAAATTCAGTTCTATATTTCATAAGTGATTCTTATTATAATACACTCTATTTAAAACTAGACCAATTACAAATGGAGAAAAATGAACAATTTCGAAAAGGTAAAAAAATTTATGCAAATTTTTGGTCAAGAAGTGAAAACCCAACCCACTTTCCCAAGTGAGAAAATTATGAATCTTAGATACGACTTAATAAAGGAAGAACTATCTGAATTAAAAGCTGCAATTGAAGCTAATGATCTTATCGAAGTCGCAGATGCTTTGACCGATATTTTATATGTTACTTATGGTGCGGGACATGCTTTTGGAATCAATTTAGATAGTTGTTTTGACGAAGTTCAAAATTCAAACATGAGTAAACTTGGAAATAACGGAAAACCAATTTATAACGAAAGTGGAAAAGTCATGAAAGGTCCAAATTATTTTAAACCAAATCTTAAAAAGTACTCAACTTAACCTTAAAATAAATCCTTAATGATCAAAAATAATTATCAAAATTTCTTTCTTTCTTTAATTTTAATTAGTGGAATAATTTTAAGAATATATAATATTAATTTTGACGACTTATGGTATGACGAAATTATTAGTTTTTGGGTGGCTAACCCAGAGCACACCACTTTAGAAAGTTTTAATATTCACAATAATATAGAAATTGCACCACCTACTTTTAATTTTATATTAAAATTACTTTTTGAATTGTTTGGTTACGATGTAAATATAGGAAGATATCTTCCGGCAATTTTTAGCATATTAACAATTATAACAACCTTCTATCTGTCAAAAATTCTAATTGGTAATTTTTTTTTATTATCAACTTTTCTAGTAAGCTTTAATATTTTTTTAATAAGTTATGCTCAGCAACTAAGAGTTTATTCATTATTAGTTTTTTTTGCATCATTATCATTAATTTTTTTTTTTAAGTTGCTAAATAAAAATATACAAAAAATAAATATTATCTTTTTCTTAATTACTTTGTTAATATTTATTTCCTTGCACTTATTTTCTTTATTAGTGGTTGGTTCTTATATTCTCTATCTATTATTACTTTATATAAAAAAAAAAGAAACTTACTTCTATTTAAACTTAATTTTATCTATAATTTCAATTGTTGCTATGGCTTATTACGTTCCCTACATCCTAAATTTTTCAGAAAATCTTAATTCAAATTTAGAAGTTAATTATTTCTTTAATAAACAAACATCATTAAGTTTTTATACCAACTTCTATTTTTCGAAATTTTTTGGATCAAGACTAATGGGTATAATATTTTTACTATCTTTGATTATCTTAATTCTAAAGAATAAAAAATTATTTTTAAAATTAGACAAACATATGGTAATTTTATTTATTATTATTTTATCGTACTCTATACCTTTGATATTTGGGTATTTATTTAAACCAATTCTGTTATCAAGGTATGTTAGTTATTTAGTTGTATTCATAGTGTTATTAATTTCTTCGTTGATTTTCAATATTTCAAACAAAAATAAAAGAAATTATTTTATTATTTTTTTAATTTTAATCACTTTTGGTAATCACTTTACAGAGCAATCATTTAAGCAATTTTACAATCCAAGAGAGCCACATAATCCTGAATACATAAAGGCAATAAAGTATATTGATGAATCTAATATTAAAGATTACTCATTGAAGATAGAAAAAATGAAAAATAATCAAGCTTCTACGGATGCCATCAATAATTACATCAAACATCTCGGGGAAAAAAATAAAATAAATTTATTTTTTTCTAAAATTGATCAATCTCCTAAAATGCCAAAGTGGATAATATGTCCAATGGATATAAATATTAAACATTGTCCGTTACCCAAAAAAATAAAAAACTATACCATTTTAAAGGAGCATAGTTTTAATAGCATCAACTTAAAGCTCGTACAAAATAATGATTAAATTAAGGGAAAAAATAACATTTTCTAAAAATGAAAATAAGATGAGATCTGTTGGTGATACTAAAGTTGCACTAAATATATATGGTTCAAAAAAATCAAAAAACCTTCATTATTTATTAAAAGAAAGATTCCATTGGATGAATAATTTTATTGATGACAATGATATAGGAATTGAAGTTGGTTCTGGGATTGGTTTTTCTAAAGACTATATTAAAAATAAAAATTTTAAAACAACCGACCTAAGTTCTGACGAACATCTAGATGTCAAAAATATAGATGCTCAAAGTACAAATTTTAAAGATGAAAGCATGGACTATGTAATAGCTTCTAATATGGTTCATCACATTCCATATCCAATAAAATTTTTTAAAGAAATGAACAGAATACTAAAAAAAAATGGAAAGTTAATTATTTTTGAACCATATTGCTCAGTTCTACTACAGACGGCTACAATTTTAATGAGACACGAGGGGTTTGATTTTTCTGTCCAACCTTGGGATAATAAATTACCAAAAAGTGATGAAAATGATGTTTGGGACGGAAATATAGCTGTTTCAAACTTAATTTTTGACGATAAAAAAGCTTTTAATGAAAATTTAGGTTTGTATTTCAAAATTGAATATGAAAAATTAACAGAATGTTTAATTTTTTTAAACTCTGGGGGAGTAACATCAAAAACATTTCACATACCAATGAATAATTTTTTTCTAAATATTCTTAATCGTATAGATAAAATATTAGTTAAGTTATTTCCAAACATTTTCTGTTTAGGCAGAAGAATAGTTTTAAAAAAAAATAGTTTTTAGTGATTATCTGGCAACCCAACTTAGCAGTTCTTTTTTTCTTTCAATTTGTTTAAATGCAAAGCTCTTTCGTTTGCAGCTTTTGTAGCTTTTTCTACGTTGTTCATTGTAACTCCCATTGCTGGAAGAAAAAATATCAAGGCACCTATATTGTGGGGATTGCCCATTTTGTTAGCGGCTTGAGCTTCATCAGCATATTGGTTGGCTTTAGCAATTTCTGAACTTAATTCTTTGCAATTTAGAGCAGTATCATTAGGACCTATAACATTTACTACAGTCGGGGTCGCACATGAAATGCAGATTAGAAACAAGCTTAAAACTAATAAAATATTTTTCATACAATCAACGTATATTTTTTTTTTTAAAATTTTGCAAGAACGTTAGATATCTAGATCACTAATTTATCATTTACACCTAATGAGAAGGGGCGTTCTGTTACCGGGTGCCCCAACTCCAAGGTAAAATTATTTAACTAATTAGTAATAAAATAGAGTACTGCACCAATTACTAAAAGTGATATCATAAAGTCTCCTTTCATATGAGGCTTTTTGTTATCCGGTGCCCCTAACCAGTCTACTAGAATCCTTATATAGCAACAACATCACTTTTGCAAAGCACAGAAGTATCAACGAAATTGCAACTCTATTGCAACTCTAAATCTTATGCTAACGTGTAGACAATATGAAAAAGCTTTTAGCGATCATTTTTCTGGGTTTGTTAATAAACACTTCTTTAAATGCAAAACAGTTAAGTAAATCTCCATTTATTCCAGACAACGTTCAAGATGAATTTAACAAACTATCCACTGAGCATAAGATTAAGTTCTGTGGTTTCGAAAACTATAAAACTAGAAAAGGTATTATTAATAAAGATTTAGCAATAAGAATACTTGGTTATAATTCAAGAATGGATAATTGGAAAATAGTAGAAGGTGTTCATAGTCGCGATGTTTTTAAAGAATATGCAGATGCTGTAACTTACGCAAGCGTATCAGAAAATGATCAGATAAAAGAATTTCTCTTTGATAAACTTTATATGTGGGCAAAAAATAAAGCTCTTACTAAAACCAAACAATGCTATAGAAACACACCAAAAAATTCTGTTGTAAAAGACTGTGAAGGTGAATGGAGCGATCCAGAAGGTCAAGACTTAGCACCAATAAAGGATGCAACTGTAACTCTAGAGATAATTATGGGTTTAAACTATATCTATAATCTTAATTTTGTTAATTATAAAATTGAAGATCCAAGACACAAAACTATCAATAAATGGTTTAAGCCTTTTTATAAACAAATCAAACCTGCCAATAAATTCTATATGGGAAATTCTGCTGGGTGGTACTTTCCAAATATAGCTTTAAGACATAGTGATAATAAAAATTATTTTGGACTAGTTAAGAAACTAATTAAAGGCGCAGATAAGTGGATACTAGATGATGGAAGTATTAGAGATAGAACGACACGTGGAAATAGAGCGTTATGGTATCATCATACAGGGTTAGGAGAAGCTTTTGTGATTTTAGAAATTGCGAAAGCAGCCAATATACAATTGCCAAAAAATTATGAGAAAAATTTACTGAAAGCAGCTGAGCTGTTCCAAGATTCTTTTGTAGATAATTCTAAAATAGAACCTTGGGCAACTAAAGGTCACAACTCACAAGCTAGTAAGGGTGAACAAAAATTTAATAAAAATTTAGACGGCATAAGTTTTAATGGACCTTGGTTACATATAATACAATATAGATATCCAAATCATAGAACGTCAAAATTCTTAAAATCTAAAATGACGAATAGAGCAAGATCTTTAAAAAGTGATGAGGTTATGGGCATTGGAGTAGGCTGTATTTATAACGCTTTAGCAAACAAATAAACTTATTTTATGCAAAAAATAATTTTCTTAATTTACTTATTTTGTGCTAGGAATGTGGAACATGAAAACGCTAAACATGTTGAAGATTGCAAAAAATATAAAAAATAATATATGATGAAATTTATTACATTTTTTTTAGCACTATTACTTCAAACAAATGTTGTCGCAGGACTAAAGCAGGCTGGACAATCGGAAGTACCAACGGATATACAAACACAAATAAATAGTCAGTATGAAAAAAATAGTAAAAAAAAGAAAAATATAGGTAAAAAATATATTCTTTACTTTTACACAGATGGAGGAAGCAATAATTCAGTTTGGCAATCAGGATTTGCAGACGAAATGACAGATGAATTTCACGAAAAGTTATTTAAAAAATGCACCAAACAAATAAGAAAATATAAAATTAGCAAGACCGCAGAATGTTCTTTGTATTCTGTAAATGATAAAATTGTTTGGAATTTTTCTACTGGAACTGGTGATACAAAACTAACTAACAAAATAGCACTTTATACTAAACCTTTTATAAAACCTGAGGATAAAAAATCAGGAAGATTCTTTGTAGATCAGCCTGATACAAATGATGATTATCAAATTCATTTTAATTATTTGCTAGCTGCTGAAACCAAGGACTTTGAGTGGGATATTAATGGAAAAATGGAAGGTATCTTACTTGAATTGAATGATATCATGGCAAGAGAAACAGCCAAACACCCTTTATCTAATGGAAAAAGTAAAAAATTTAAATTTGATTATAGAAAAGATGGCAAGCTTGATATTACATTCATTCGTCTAACAAAAAAAAGTAAAGAAATTACTAAATACCCAAACAACAACATAGTCCCATATTTTTGGTTACAGGGACTTAACGATCCTAAAAAAGTTTATTTTAATTTTGCAGACATAAAAGGAAGTGCTGGCCAAGGTGAAGCAGGACCTGGTGTTGGGTCTGCTTTTATAGGTGGTAAATCATCTGAAAAAGAAAGATTATTAAAACTTACTATTCATGAATTGTATCACACACAAGGACAAGGTTTTGAATGTGTACCAGGAATTCGTAACGGTCACTATATCGACAAAAATAAACCTACACATCTTGGTTGGGGACTTAAAGCTGGACCAGCATATCTTCACGAAGAAAAAGGTTGCCCTAAAACTGCAGATAGCGTTTATTTAACACCAACATCAAAAAATTCATACGACCCCTATAAAGTTATGTGTTTAAAAGAATATGGAAATTTTAATCATCCTGAAATTTTAAAAACTATAAAAATGATGAATAAAAAAATTGCAGAAGGAGCACCTCCACATAAAATACCAAGTATTGGTGCGGGTTGTAAATGGACCCAAGCCAGTAGAGATAACAGTGGGTTTTTAACTAAATCAGGTGCAGTTTCAGATTACGAACGTGTTAAATAATTATGGAACCAGCCAATTTTTTATTGTTTTCTAGATCAAATATAGCTTTACATATCCAACTAATACCTCTCCAATAGTTTGTAGCTAAAAAACATAAATATGATTTTAGGAAATTAAATTTATAAATTTTACAAAAAATGAAAAAAAAAATTATTTTACTCGGAGCAGGTGAACACTGTATTGCTTGCGTAGATATTATAGAAAAAGAAAATAAATATCAGATTTATGGTCTTGTAGATGAGTTATTTAAAATTAAAGAGATTACTTAAAATTATTAATAGCTTTTTTAGTCCAGGCACATAGTTGGTACATAGTTATTTTTTTCAATTTGAAGTAGAAAAAGTATTGAGATGTAATGATTATTTTTTTACAGGGGCGTTCTGTTACCCGGTGCCCAGAACCTAGCTACTAGAATCCTTATATAGCAACAACTTCACTTTTGCAAAAAGCAGAAGTTTAGGTGAAATTGTGAACTGAGTGTGAACTGATTTATGATAGGATCTTGCAACATGAAAAAACTTTTAGCGATCATAGTTCTGGGTTTGTTGTTCATTGGGAATGCTAATGCTGGAACATATAAAGATAGAAAATACACATTCAAAAATCAATCAGATTTAGGTTCAGTTATTAAAAAAAATGATCCAACAGATTTTAAAGAACTAAAATTTATAAGAAAATCAGAAGGTAAAGAGTTTTTGTCAACATCCGGTAGACCAAATCGAGAAAATCTATCAGGAAAAAGAAAGACATATCTTTATGATGCGTATGTTTTTCATGCAATTTATAACTCCGGACATGTAATTAATATTTATGTTGATACTGATTATGCAAAAAATTCTGAAAAGGCCGAGAAGTTAGCATTAACTTATGCAAAAACTATTGGGCAAATTCCTTTGTTTCTAAGAGAAGAATCACCAGCCCTTTTTGAAGTTCTTAGACAAAAGAGCTCGGGAATTAAAAAGATAATAATTGCAAAGGGCAATAATAGATGGTGGGCAGATCCAATTTTAAATCAATTCTTTGTTTATCCGCAAAGCAGAGGAGCTAAAACTGATTTAATAGTGATGCATGAAGCATCTCATTTATCAATTGATACCAAGCTAGTTCTAGATGATGTATGGATACAAGCTATAATAGACGATCAAATGAACATCACTAAATATGCAATAACGTCTTTCGGTGAAGATGTTGCAGAAACTATACCTTTTTGGGTGGCAGTCAGATGCACAGATAGAAAAGGTATAAAAAAAAAAATTCTCAAAGCAATACCGAATAGAATTAAAGCTTTAGATATATTTATCGAAAAAAATAATCTCAGTACATCACCAATGGATTGTACCAAAGATTAATTGTGCAAAAGTTTTAAAAACTTTAACTGAAATTGTGTGCTATGTGTGAATAGAGTTCACGTTTACTTAAAAAGTGTTGAAGTACTTATGCAATCACGTATCTGTAAGGGGCGTTCTGTTACCCGGTGCCCCAGACCGTGCTATTATAATTAACTAAAAGTTAATTATGCAGCAATTGCGTAACTTTCGTTAGCATTTAAAATTAGCCCGTTACGTCGGAACTATCTCGAACGAAAAAAAAACCTTTAGACACCCGTCGATCCTAATTCACCCCCATAAGTTGCAGATGGTGGAGGTGGTGGGTACTGCCCCCACGTCCGTGATGGTTATTACGAAATTCGTTTATCGTCATAGTTGGAAAACCAACATATTTAATATAATGCTAATTTGAGAAGATACAATAAATTTTTTTTTAAATTACCTTACTAAATTCAATAATCTCTATTATAAATTCAACATATGTCAGAAAAAGAAAAAATTAAAAATTATTTAGAAACACTATGCTCCAGAATTTTTCCTGATGAGAAAACATTTAATAAAATTATTAATATTAAAGACGTAATAATAAAAGCCAAAAAAACAAATTCAAGAGTATTAATTTTTGGAAACGGAGGTAGTGCCGCGATAGCCAGTCATGTAAGTGTAGATTTAACAAAAAATGTAAAAGTAAAAGCTATAAATTTTAATGAGGCTGATTTGATTACTTGTTTTTCAAATGACTATGGTTATGAAAAATGGATAGAAAAAGCTATCGAGTTTTATGCAGACAAAGGAGATATTGTAATATTAATTTCTTCTAGTGGAAAATCAAAAAATATGTTGAACGCTTGCCGTGCAGCAAAAAGAAAAAAAATTTCAAAAATTATTACTTTGACTGGAGACAAGAAAAATAATCCACTCTCTAAATTAGGTGATATAAATTTATGGGTTGATAGCAATATATATAACCACATAGAAAACACACATCAAATATGGCTATTAAGCATTTGTGATTTAATTAAACTAAATAAAATAAGCTAGAACTTAAATATTTTTTTTTAAAATATTCCTAATCTGATTAAAAAAATTTTTTTTAGCAAACTCAAAATATAATCCACTTTTTTTTGCACACAACTTATCAGATTTTTTATCACCTATCATAAAACTTTTCTTAATATCTGTTGGCCATTTTTTAAATAATTGTTTCACCATTAGATTATCCGGTTTTCTACTTTTGTGTTTTTTAGCAAATTTTTTGATTATTCCATTTGGATGATAAGGACAAAATTTTATATCATCTATTTTTATTTTATGTTTCATTAATTTTTTTTTGAATTTACTATGCAATACATTTAAATCCTTTTCTGTAAAAAAACCTCTAGCTATTCCCGATTGATTGGTAACAATAAAAATTCTAAAACTGTTCTCTTTTAAATATTTTAAACCTTCGAGAACACCAGGCCTTAACTTAAAATCTTCAAATTTAAATATATAACCGTAGTCATAATTTATTACTCCATCTCTATCTAAATATGCAGCAGGTTTTTCAATCATCAATTAATGTATAACACGTTGTAATTGATTGTAAATTTAGCTATCAACCAACATAAAGTAAACATGTAAATAATTATGAAGAAAAATTATAATTTACACATATTGTCACTAATAATTATTTCCACTTATTATCTGTCATCGTTATTAATATTTAATGGGGTTGTTATTAGTCCTCACGACAATTTAGATATTACTGCAGTAAATGATCACATAATTGGTAAAATAATTAATGGAGATTTTACAGCGGCTGGCAATTTTTTGTCTGGAGAAATTAAATGGTTTTATATTGAAACAATATTCTATCCATTCAACTTATTACATTTAGTTCTAGAGGATAAAGAATTTTATTTTTTTAGTGAGATCTTAAAGAAAATATTATCATATTTTTCTTTTTACCTTTTAGCAAAGTCTCTTACAAAACAAAGGTTTAATAGTTTTATTTCTGCGATAGTTTATTCAAGCATTATACATTTAGAACATAGAATGGGGTTTGGTCTTACCACAATGCCTTATTTACTTTATTTATTAATATGGAAACAAAACCTAAAGATAAAACATTTTTTTATCTTTTTTTTAATTGGATTAAACAGCGATCTAGCAAGAGATTATTTAGCTTTAATTATATTAATACCAATTTCAATTTTAATAAGTCAATCATTAAAAAATATACGAATTCAATTATATTATTTTATATTAATCACTCTCAGTATAACTATTGCCGGTCTACCAATAATATTAAGTGTAATTGACATAACAGAAAGTCACAGAGTAAATAACAATACGTATGGTCTTGATGGTTTACTAGACAGCGTTACAAATATCACAAATTATACAAAAATATATTTCTTTCCAAAAATAATTTTATTTAGTTTTACATTGTTTTTATCTTTTTTTCTTAAAGAAAAGAAAATTATTTTTTTATCTATATCTTTTATTTTCATATATATTTTTAGTTTTTATATAAATCCTTTATTTAAAAATTATATTTTTTTTTTTTTAGAATTTATTAAAGGTTATAATTTCCAAAGAATAGACAGAAGTTTAGATTTAATAATTTGTATAATTTTATTTTATAATTTAAATTATTTAAAAAATTTATACTTAAAAAAGTTCACTTATTTTTTATCTATTATTACTATCATTACAATTCATTTATATTATCCAATATTTGAAGCTACAAAAATATTAATAAAAAACTCTCTTTACGATCACTCTAAGTATATAGAATTAAAAAAAATTATTATAGAAAAAGATAATCTTATAGAATTAAAAAATTTTCTTATTGATAAAAAAAATTATAAAAAAGAAATTAAGTTTTCAAAACTAGAGTCACCTTTCACATTTGATGGTTATTATAAATTTAAAACTTACGGATACATTAAATCAATTGTAAAAGAGAATAGAGTTATGTCTATTGGGCTTGATCCTATGATAGCTGTAATGAACGATCTAAGAGTAATAGATGGCTATCATACTATTTACCCATTAAATTATAAAATACGCTTTCGAAAAATAATAGCTAAAGAATTAGAGAAAAACGAAGGTTTAAAAAACTACTATGACATTATGGGAAATAGGGTTTATGTTTTTTATAACGATAAAAATAATTTATTAATTGACTTTAAAGAAGCTAAAATTATAGGTGCAAAGTATGTTATTTCATCCTTTAAAATTCAGAATACTAATTTAGAGTTTATATGTGGAAAATGTAATAATAATAAAATTTTTCTCTATAAAATTCTTTAAATAATACTATAAATACTTAAAAATAAAAATATAGAAATAAAAGTTGTAATCTCTTGCCTAAAAATTTTTATCACAGAACTAATTGTAGGCTATGCGAAAGTACAAATTTAGAACTAGCTATACCGTTAAAAAAAATTCCGTTAACAGAAAAATATTTAGAAAACAAAAATTCTAATAAAGATTTTGAGTTTTTTCCGATAGATATTTATATGTGTAAATCTTGTTATCATGTGCAAATTTTGGATGTTGTTGACCAAGATATATTATGGGCAAATTATACATTTAGATCAGGCTTGGTTAAAACTATAGTCGCTCATTTGCATGATGTAGCTCAAAGAGTTTGTAAAAAATATAAAATTAGTGAAAAAAGCCTAGTAATAGATGTGGGAAGTAATGACGGAACATTATTGCAAGGATACAAAAATCAAAAAATGCAAGTTCTTGGAATTGATCCGTCTAAAGAAATTGCAAAAGAAGCAAATGATTTGGGAATTAAAACCATTGATAAATTTTTAACCGAAGAACTATCCAAAAAAGTCGTAGATGAATACGGTAAGTCTAAAGTGATAAATTGTTTCAATGCATTTGCACACGCAGATAAGATGATAGAACTAACAAAATCTATTACAAATTTAATGTCAAAAGATGGAATCTTTGTTTTTGAGGTTTCATATTTAGTAGATATAATTGAAAAAACATTATTAGGCACAGTAATACACGAACATCTGTCTCACCACTCACTAATATCTTTAGAGATATTTTTAAAAAAATTTAACCTTGAACTAATCTATGTTGAAAGAAACTCTTTTCAGGGAGGTTCAATTGTTGGAGTAGCTCAATTTATAAACGGACCAAATAATATTGATAAAAGTGTAAAAACCCTTATTGAATATGAAAGAGAAAATAAGTTCGATCAAATAGAAAAAATTAAATCTTTTTCAAAAAAACTCAATATAATTAATGAGCAATTAAAAGAATTAATTAAGAAATTGGTGTTAGAAAAAAAAGAAATTGCAGGCTATGGAGCCGCCAGAAGTGGAACAACTTTAGTCACAGAGTTTAATCTTGGAGATAAGATTAAATATATTTTCGATGATCATTTTCAAAAAGTTAATAAATATACTCCAGGTGATCTAATTCAAGTCATTCCAACAAAAAAAATACTTGAAAAGATGCCAGACTATACTTTCATACTTGCATGGGTGCATGCTGAGAAAATTATTTCTGACAATCATGAATACTTGAAAAAAGGGGGAAAATTTATATCAATTTTACCTGAAATAAAAATTATAACCAAAGAAAATACTTAATAATGAAAAAAATTAAAATTGGAATAGTTGGAGCCGGACTTATTAGCCAAGTATGTCACATACCAAACTACACAGACAATAAGAGCTGTGAAGTTATTGCGTTAGCGGATTTTAGAAAAAAATTAAGAGAAAAAGTTGCAAAAAAATTTCAAATTAAAAACACATATAGTAGTCATCAGGAACTTTTAAAAAACAAAGATATTGAAGCAGTTATAATAATAACTGGGAAACAGAATACTGGACCTATAGCACTTGACTGCATTAAAGAAAAAAAACATATTTTTACTGAAAAACCTAGTGCGCACACTTATGAGCAAGCAAAAAAACTAGTTGATCTAGCAAGAATAAATAAGGTTAAGTACGTGGTTGGCTACATGAAGAGGTACGATAGCGGCGTTGTTAAAGCAAAAAAAATTTTAAAAACCTTAGTAAAATCTAATAAATTGGGAGAAATAAACTTTGTAAGAGTTCATAATTTTATGGGAGATTCTTATTGCAACCCTAAAAACTACATTAAATCAAAAGAAAAAGTTCCTAAAAATATTCCACGTTGGTCGATTTCACCAAAATGGATAAAAAATAAAGACAGAAAACACTACTCTGGGTATCTAAATACTTATTGCCACGATTTAAATTTAATTAGATATTTATTTAATAAAGATCTTAAAATTGAGTTTACAAATCTATCTAAAATGAACGGTCGTATAGTAGTATTTAAAGTAGATAATACTCTTTGTTCGCTGGAAACCGGTAGATCAAATTATAATATATGGGACGAAACTATAGAAATTTATTTTATGAAGGGAATAGTAAAATTAAGTTTCCCACCCGCGTTGTTAAAAAAAAAATGTTGCGAAATTGAGATATACAACTCTAACAATAATACAAAAAAAAAAATAACTTTAAAAAATTTTTCTTGGGCCTTTAAGTGTCAAGCTGATGAATTTATAAAAACAATTAAATTAAATAAAAAATCCTTAAATCCTGGGTCAGATGCCATGATAGATCTTAAAATCATAGAAAATATTTGGAGATTTAAGAAAATTTAATCAATAAATATAAATGTTAAAAACTGCAATCATTGGAGCAAGTGGATATATCGGAAAGCATTTGCTAGAAATGTATAGAAAGAAGTATCCCAATTCTATCGGAACATATTTCAAAAATAAAAACTTTAAAAATAAATATTTTGATATCTGTAATTCAGATATAAAAAAACTAAAATTATTTGAGACAGGGCATAAGTCGGTCATTATAACTGCAGCACAACCCCTTATTGGATTTTGTGAAAAAAATCCAAAGGACTCTTATAAATTAAACGTCAAAGCTCCATTAAAAATAATAAAAGAATTATCTAAAACTCCAATCAAAATTATTTTTTTATCTAGCGATTATGTATTTCAAGGGAACAAGGCCATTAATTCAGATTTAGATAAAACAAACCCAACAACTGTTTATGGAAAACAAAAAAAAGAAGTAGAAGAAAAAATAAAAAAAATTTCTAAAGATATATTAGTTTTAAGACTTGGAAAAATTTTTGGTTTAAAAAAAGGTGACGGAACATTGTTAGACCAATCTGCAAAATTATTAATTAAAAAAAAAGAAGTATCAGCTGCTACCGACCAATATTTTTGCCCGACATTAATTCATGATTTAACAGAAGTGATCAATAAAATTCAATTAAGTAATTTAAAAGGAATTGTAAATGTTTGCTCAGATGAAATTTATTCTAGATATGATCTGAATATAAGTTTAGCAAAAGCCCTTAATATTAATAATAAATTTGTTAAAAAAATTAACCTACAAGACTTGCCTAATTTTAAGAAAAGACCATTAAACACTTCGATGAATTGTATAAAGCTGAAAAAATCAATAAATCATAAATTTAAACCGGTTTCAGAATCCATCAGGATAATTGCTAAAAATTATAAGTTATAAAAATTATTTTTTGATTAATTGCCACGGTTTAGTTGATTAAAAACAAGTAGCATAAAACGTTTTAAATAAAGTATAGAATTTGCTCACTTAAAACAGTAGAAACATATCAAACTACAAAAGCTTATAAATGACTATATCATGATAACATTTGTCATCCCTTTCTTTAATGAAGAAAGTAAAAATTTTAAAAGCTTAAAACTTTTTTTAAAAGATTTATCGAAATACATTAATCTCAGCAAAAATAGAAACAATTGTTTTTTACTTGTTAATGATGGGTCCACAGACAAAACTCTGGAATTATTAAATACTTTTATGAAAAATAAAAAATCAAAAAAAGTAACTCTAATAAATTTTAAAAAGAATCAAGGCCAAGGAGAAATATTTAGAAAAGGCTTAGCTTTATGTAGAACAAAATATTTAACAATGATTCCCTCAGATTACGATTTACCTTTTTTAGATTATACAAAATTTATTAAAAATAAAGCAGACTTTGTAATATTTTACAAATCTAATCTAGAAAAATATTCTAATTCAAGGCTACTCTTAAGCTCACTATATAATTTAATATATAATTTTGTTTTTGGAACTAAAATTCATTATTTACAAGGTCCAGCTTTATATAATATATCAAAATTAAAAAAAATAAAAATTAGATCTAGCAACATTTCATCTCATTCAGAAATAGCCATAAAGTTATTGCACTCAAATATTACTTATTGCGAGCACCCATTTGTTAAAAAAAATATGTCTAATATTGATAGATCAGTATCTGTAAAAAGTTTATTTTAT
>CAJQTN010000026.1 GCA_905620505.1 uncultured Pelagibacteraceae bacterium | reverse complement strand
AAGTTGTGCTCAAACTTTTCAATGGTTTTAAACTCTTTACTAGTTTCAAAATTAACTTCATTGCTAATATTTTCAAAATTTTTATTTAAAATTAAGTTTAAATCTGTAAATTTCCAATCTTCAACTTGTTTGGATGGAAAGCCAGATTCATAAAATAAATCAAGATTTTTTTTTCGGAAAACCTTTTCTTCATGAGAGAGATTTTTAATTTTTTCGATATCAAAATCGTAATTTTGCTTCATCTAACTTAAATTTGCGTAACCTGTTTTTTCTAATTGTTCACCTAAATCGGCATTTCCTGTTTTAATAATTTTACCAGCAGATAAAACATGTATGAAGTCCGGTTTGATATAATCAAGTAGTCTTTGGTAATGTGTAATTATTAAAAAAGCGTTTTCTTTATTTTTATATGAGTTAACACCATCAGCAACTATTCTTAGAGCGTCTATATCTAAACCTGAATCTGTTTCATCTAAAATTGATAATTTTGGTTCTAATAATTTCATTTGTAAAATTTCATTTTTTTTCTTTTCTCCGCCTGAAAATCCTACGTTTAGTTGACGTGATAAAAATTTTTCGTCAATATTGAGTTCTTTAGCTTTTTCTTTAATTAATTTTAAGAAGGATAATGTGTCTAATTCTTTTTCACCTCTTGCCTTTCTTACTGAGTTTAGGGATGTTCTTAAAAAATTATTTGTATTTACGCCTGGAATTTCTAAGGGGTATTGAAATGCTAAAAAAATTCCTTTTTGTGCTCTCTCTTCTATTTTAAGATCATTTAAATCCATGCCTTTAAAACTAATTTCACCTTCAAGCTCGTAGCCATTTTTACCTGACAGGACATTTGCTAATGTGCTTTTCCCTGAGCCATTAGGCCCCATAATTGCATGAACTTCGCCAGGTTTAATGTCTAGGTCTAAACCTTTTAAAATTAACTTTTCGTTAATAGTTGCTTTTAAATTTTTAATTTTTAACATTAGCCGACACTACCTTCTAAGCTTATTGCTACTAATTTTTGTGCTTCCACCGCAAACTCCATTGGTAATTGCTGCAATACTTCTTTGCAGAACCCATTTACGATCAGACTAACTGCCTCTTCTTGATCAAGTCCTCTTTGATTACAGTAGTAAAGCTGTTCTTCATTAATTTTAGTAGTGGTTGCCTCATGTTCAATAGTTGATGTTGAATTTTTGTTCTTTATATATGGAACCGTGTGTGCCCCACATTTATTACCCATCAATAAAGAGTCACATTGAGTGTAGTTTCTTGAGTTAGTTGCTTTTTTGTTAATATCAACCAAGCCTCTATATGTATTGTCTGCGTTACCAGCCGATATACCTTTGGATATTATTTTACTCTTAGTGTTCTTTCCTAAATGTATCATCTTGGTGCCCGTGTCTGCTTTTTGATAATTATTAGTAATAGCTATAGAATAAAATTCCCCTACGGAATTATCACCTTGTAAAATACAGCTTGGGTATTTCCAGGTTATTGCCGATCCTGTTTCAACTTGAGTCCACGAAATTTTTGAATTTTTTCCTCTACAAGCTCCTCTTTTGGTTACAAAATTAAATATTCCACCTACGCCGTTCTTATCTCCGGGATACCAATTTTGAACTGTAGAGTATTTAATTTCTGCATCATCTAAAGCAATTAGCTCAACATTTGCAGCATGCAATTGGTTTTCATCTCTCATAGGAGCGGTACAACCCTCTAAGTAACTTACATAACTTCCTTTGTCTGCAATAATTAAAGTTCTTTCAAACTGTCCAGTTTCAGAAGCGTTAATTCTAAAATAAGTTGAAAGCTCCATTGGACATCTTGTATTTGGTGGAATGTATACAAAGGATCCGTCAGTAAAAACTGCGGAATTTAATGTTGCAAAATAATGATCACTTAAAGGTATAACCGAACCTAAATATTTTTTTACTAAATCTGGATGTTTCTGAATAGCTTCAGAGATAGAACAAAATATTATTCCTTTTTTTGTTAGTTCGTCTTTAAATGTTGTGGCTACAGAAACTGAGTCAAATACTGCATCAACTGCTATTCCATTTAATCTTTGTTGTTCGACCAATGGTATTCCTAGTTTTTTATATGTTTCTAATATTTTTGGATCAATTTCGTCTAAGCTTTTAGGTTTTTCTGAGGCACTTTTTGGTGCAGAATAATAATATAAATCCTGATAATTAATTTTAGGATATTTTGGTTTCTGCCAATTGGGTTCTTTTAAACTTTGCAATCTATTAAATGCTTTGAGTCTCCATTCTAACATCCATTTTGGTTCTTTTTTAATGTTAGAAATAAACTTTATAGTATCTTCGTTTAGTCCCTTGGGAGCTCTAATACTTTCGATATCAGTAGTGAAACCATATTTATACTCTTTATTAATATTAAGATCTTGATTTTTCATTACCTTTTTACCCTTGTTTTTATTGTTAAAAAATATTTTATTGTTTTGAAACTAGCTCATTAAGATTTTTACTTTCAAAAAAACCATTAATATGTTTTTCTAAATCATCCCAAAGATTGTGTGTAATACATTTAACTGTTCTGCCACCACAACCTTTTTTTGAATTTTTTTTACAATTAAGTGTTTTAACTTCTTCGTTGACTGCAAAAATAATACTTGAAAGCTTTATATCTTTAGCTTTTTTCTCTAACACATAGCCTCCATGAGGACCTCTTACACTCTTAACTAAATGATTATTCTTTAACTTTACAAACAATTGTTCCAAATAAGAAAGTGAGATGTTTTGTCTGATGGATATTTCACTTAAGCTTATGGGCTTTAAGTTTTCATTAGTCGCTAAATCAGCCATAGCCATAACTGCGTACCTACCTTTTGTGGTTAATTTCATATAAGTCCTATATTAGAGGGCTAATTAGCTTATTCCTACTAAAATAGTCAAGTTTATAAAAAATTAAATTGTCGCGATTAAAACATGCTATATATCTATTCTTTTTTTGAAACTAATTATCATTACTAACTAATGAAACCAAAAAGCACCGAAATATTTATACCTGGACCAGCTGGAAGGCTTGAAGCTAAATATTATAAAAATCCAAAATTTGCTTCTCCTGTTGCAATTGTGCTGCAGCCACATCCACAGTACGGAGGCTCAATGAACAATAAAATTGTTCAAACAACATACAATATTTTTTTAGAAAATGGTTTTTCTGTAATTAGAATTAATTTTAGAGGTGTTGGAAAAAGTGATGGAGTTTTTGATAATGGACAAGGAGAGTTATCAGACGCAGCAGCAGCTTTAGATTGGATTGAAAGAGAAAATATAGATTATAGTCAATGTTGGGTTTCAGGATTTTCATTTGGTGCTTTAATTTGCATGCAACTAATCATGCGTAGACCTGAAGTTAATAATTTTATTGCTATATCTCCTCAACCAAATGTGTATGATTTTTCATTTCTAGCACCGTGTCCAACATCTGGACAGGTTATATATAGTGAAGGAGATGAATTAGTAACTAAAGAAAGTATTGACGAACTAGATAAAAGAATTAAAAACCAAAAAGGTATTGAAGTAATTTTTTCAAAAATTAAGAATGCAAATCACTTTTTCAAAAATAAGGAAGATGAACTAGCAAAAGAGATAAAAAAGTATATAGAAGAAAAAACTGCTCTTATTTAAATTTAATAATATTTCCACCTACAGTAGGACTGTCTACTCCAGTTGTTCCTGGAAATGAAATAGATTTTTTTAAAAAAGATCTAATTGAGAGATAAGCAAAAGCTTGAGATTCAATGAAATCACCATTTATGTTATGATTGTCAATATTATTTATTTTAATATTACTTAATTCTTTTATGCGTTCAAAAATATATTTATTTTTTCTGCCACCTCCACACAAAATAATTTCTAATGGCTTTGAACTAAAAAAATTTAAAGCATTTATAACTGTTTGGGATGTCAACTCAGATAAGGTTGCTACTGAATCTTTTAAACTTAAACTTCTTAATGGTGCAAGATTAAAATCATTTACATCTAAAGATTTAGGTGGTGGAAAATCGTAATATGGATCACTTAAATAACTATCAAGAATATTTTGATCTACATTACCTGCAAAAGCAATCTTTCCATCTTTATCAAATTGAATTTTATC
>CAJQTN010000025.1 GCA_905620505.1 uncultured Pelagibacteraceae bacterium | reverse complement strand
AAAAATTAATACTCCACCCACAAAATATACAGTTGAAATCAGTATACTTTTTATAATTTCACTTACATTGACAGTTTGATTTATTAATATATTTCTCATTTCTTCAAAAATATGTACCAGAGGTAAACCTTTAGCTATTATTTGCAGTGTATAAGGTAGTATTTCAATCGGATAATAAATACACCCAAGGGGTGCTAAAAAAAATAAACTTGCCCAAGCAATATTTTCAAATGACGGACCAAATCTCAACAAACCTGCTGTAACAAGTAAACCCAAAGTTATACCAAATATATAAAGTGCAATAAGCAGAAAGATTAAAGGGATTCCTAGCTTAAAAATGGACACACCAAATAATGGAATAGCAACTAAAACAGCAGGCACTAAACCAATCAACGTTCTAAAAATTGCCGTCATAGTTAGAGCTGCGATAATTTCACTAATTTTAATTGGTGCGATGAATAAATTTGTAAAATTTCTACTCCATATTTCTTCTAGAAACATCATATTGTAACTAATGCTTGATCGAAACAAAAAATCATAAAGGATTGCTGCTGTAAGAATAACACCTACTGTATTATTATAATATGAAGAGCTTACGGTAAAAAACTCAGAAATAAATCCCCACAAAAAAACCTGTACAGATGGCCAGTATATTAAATCTAATATTCTTGGAAACGAATTTCTAATTAAATAGATGTGCCTAAGACTTAAGCCATAAATTTTATGCCACCTCATTTTTGCTCCTTGCTATTTTTAAAAAAGTATCCTCAAGGTTATCCCTACCATGTCTGCTAATTAAGTCTTTACATGTGCCACGATCAACAATTTTACCCTCTTTCATCATAATTATAGTGTCACAAAGTCTTTCGACTTCTTTCATGTTATGAGACGCTAATAAAATAGTTATTTGGTTTTTAGATTTATATATTTCTATATATTCTCTGACAAAGTCTCCAATATCAGGATCTAGACTGGCAGTAGGTTCGTCAAGAAATAAAATATTTGGTTTATTGATTAATGATTTAGCTAAAGAGACTCTATTTTTTTGTCCTGATGACAATTCACCTGTATTTTTATTTAAAAAATTATTTAAATTTAAATCTTCTGAGATTTCAGTAATTCTATTTTTTAAATCTTTGACACCATAAAGCCTACCATAAACTTCTAAATTTTGTTTAACCGTCAGTTTTTTTGGTAATTCAATATAAGGTGAGGCAAAGTTCATTTTACTCAAAAGATCATTGCGATTAGTGCTATCAACATTTTGACCATCAATTAGCACTTCTCCACTTGAAGGTGTGATTAGGCCGAGCATCATTCCTATAGAAGTTGTTTTTCCACAACCGTTAGGACCAAGTAAGCCTAATGTTTTACTTCTTTCTAAAGTAAAAGTAATATTATTTACTGCTAAATAATTATTAAATTTTTTTGTTAGATTTTGTACTTTGATGTTCATGGACTACTTTGCCGCTCTATTTAATCTGTCGTTAATTGCCAAACCAATGCCAGCTTGCGGGATTGAACATACACAAATCATTTTATAGTTTTTATCCTTAATTAATCTTAACGTTTTATATAAATTTTTAGCAGCTTCATCTAAGTTAGATTTATAACTTAGATTAAAAATATTTTTTCCTTTTTTATATTTTTTTCCAAAAACAATAAAGGCTTCATTATTTTTTGCTTTTTTTTGATTAAGTTTCATTGGGATTCCAGGTGAGTAATGTCTTTTAAGCATACCGGGGGCTTTAATAATTCTTGAGTTGTTATTAATTGAAATTTTTATATTTAGGGCTTTAGAAATTGTAGCAACCCCTATAAATCCGGGTCTTAATATTTTTGGTTTAGATGTTAAGTCCACAACTGTTGATTCAAGACCAATTTTGCATGAACCACCATTTAAAATAATTTTTACAGAATTATAAAATTCTTGAGCAACATCTTCTGCTGACACAGGACTAA
This sequence comes from uncultured Pelagibacteraceae bacterium, assembly GCA_905620505.1. Taxonomy (GTDB): domain Bacteria; phylum Pseudomonadota; class Alphaproteobacteria; order Pelagibacterales; family Pelagibacteraceae; genus Pelagilacustribacter. The sequence continues at coordinate 34,451 of CAJQTN010000025.1, read as the reverse complement.
TATGTGATGATTTATTGGCACTTGGTATAGCTAAAGGAAAATTTAAAGATTTTAATATTTTTCTTAATGTTTTATTTTCTGGAAATCTTACGGCAACTGTTTTTAGTTTTGCTGTTGTTATATTAGATAGTAAAGAATTTTTCTTTTTTTTCAAAACAAAAGTAATTGGTCCTGGTGAGAATTTTTTATAGAGCCTAAGAAAATTATTATTTAATACGACATCATTTTTTAACTGTTCAAGATTATAATAATGAACAATAAGCGGATTTTTAGAAGGTCTTTTTTTTAAAATATAGATCTTTTTAACCGCTTTAGAAGAGTAGGCATTGCCTGCTAAACCATAGACTGTTTCAGTAGGGACACCTACAAGCTCCCTTTTTTTAAGCCAGTTAATAGCTTTAGATAAGTTATTGTTATTAACTTTAAATATATTTGAATAGATATTTTTCATAATGTAATTATTATACTTTCAATGGAAAACGAAAATATTCTAGAGAATACTAAAAGTAAATCAATAAAAGAGATTAAAGAGGAAATAAATCAAATTCTTGAAAAACTAGAAAGTAGTGAGACCAATTTGTCCGACTCGACCAACGATTATGCACGTCTTATTACTTTAAATAAACGAATAGACTTAATATTCAAAAAAAGGAATAAAGAAATCTCTATTATGGGAAAAAAAATTAAATAAAATTTATAATTTATGAATAGGACTTTTCTAGATCGTAATGCAAAAAAAACAGATGTTTTTTTAAAAAAATATTTAAACCGACAAGATAACTCTGGTCTAATTCCTGCAATGAAATATAGCTCGTTATCGGGAGGAAAAAAAATTAGATCATCCGTGATTATAGGGGTGGGAAAACTTTTTAATATTAAAGCTAGTAAACTCTTAAATGTTTGTGCGGCAGTTGAGTGTATTCATTCTTACTCTTTAATTCATGATGACCTTCCTTGTATGGATAACGACAGTATACGAAGAGGAAAATTAGCAACACATGTAAAATTTGGAGAATCGACAGCTATCTTAGCTGGCAACTCATTATTAACTTTAGCTTTTGAGATGATTGTAGACAAGAATTACAACTTAGAACATAAAGTAAAAGTAGAACTTATCAAAGCTCTAGCTCTTTGTTCGGGCAATAGCGGAATTGCAGGTGGTCAATTTTTAGACTTAATTTTTGAAAAAAAAAAAAAAATTTTTTCAGATATTATTGGTATGCAAAGAAAAAAAACAGGAAAATTATTTAATTTTTGTTTTTTTGCGCCAGGTGTAATTGCAAAAAAAAAAATTGTAGAATTGAAATTTTTAAGTAAATTAGGTGAAGACGTAGGTTTATTGTTTCAACTTGCCGATGATTTTATTGACTTTAAAAGTTCTAAAAAAATAGCGGGCAAACTAACCAAAAAAGATCAAAAGAAAGGTAAATCAACCATTATAAGTCTGATGGGCTACAAGAAAGCCAATTCTTTTGCGCTACAGCTTAAAAGAAACATATTGAGTAAACTAAGAAAACATGGAAAAAATGCAAACGATTTAATTAATACAGTAGAATTTATTTTAGGAAGAAATTTTTAATGAGTACATTATTAAAACAAATTAATTACCCAGCAGATTTAAGAAAATTAAAAAAAAATCAATTAAAACAAGTTTCTGATGAGCTTAGAGAAGAATTGGTAGATGTAGTCTCTAAAACTGGAGGCCATCTAGGTGCTGGACTTGGTGTTGTTGAGCTCACTGTTGCCATTCATTATGTATTTAATACCCCAAACGATAAATTAGTGTGGGACGTAGGTCATCAGTGTTACCCGCATAAAATTATTACTGGTAGGAAAAATTCTATACAGACTTTAAGAAAAGGAGGGGGTTTGTCTGGTTTTACCAAAAGAGCAGAAAGTGAATATGATCCTTTTGGTGCAGCACATAGTTCAACATCAATTTCTTCAACTTTAGGTATGGCTGTAGCAAATAAACTATCCAATAATAACAATAATGTTGTAGCAGTGATCGGTGATGGAGCCATGAGTGCAGGTATGGCCTATGAAGCTATGAATAATGCTGGCGCACTTAAATCAAAACTTGTTGTTATTCTAAATGATAATGAAATGTCTATTGCAAAACCAGTTGGAGCAATGAGTAAATACCTAGCAAGACTCTTGTCTGGAAAAATGTACTTTAGTTTTAGAGAAACAGTTAAAATGATTATTTCCTCTTTCTCAAAAAGGTTTGCTGAAAAAACAGCTAAGGCTGAAGATTTAATAAAAGGTTTAGTTAGCGGCGGTACTTTATTTAGCGAACTTGGTTTTTATTATATTGGACCTATAGATGGACACGATGTTAATAATTTAGTTCAAGTGTTAGAAAATGTAAAAAACTCAAAACATGAGGGACCTGTTTTAATTCATGCTATTACTCAAAAAGGAAAAGGTTATAAACATGCTGAGGAATCAGGAGACAAATATCATGGAGTTTCTAAATTTAATATCGCAACCGGAGAACAGGTAAAAAGTAAAGCAAATACTCCTGCGTACACAAAAATTTTTGCTGAAACTTTAGTGAAACATGCAGAACAAGATACAAAAATTATAGGAATTACAGGAGCAATGCCTGACGGTACTGGTATGGATATTTTTGAAAAAAGTTTTCCTGATAGAATGTTTGATGTTGGAATAGCAGAACAGCATGCCGTAACTTTCGCTGCTGGACTTGCTACGGAAGGCTACAAACCTTTTGCAGCTATTTATTCTACATTTTTACAAAGAGCCTACGATCAAGTAGTTCACGATGTTGCCATTCAATCACTTCCTGTTCGATTTGCCATCGATAGAGCCGGGTTAGTAGGAGCTGATGGTGCAACACACGCAGGTTCTTTCGACGTCACCTATCTATCAACACTGCCTAATTTTATAGTTATGGCCGCAAGTGATGAGGCCGAACTAGTTCGAATGGTTAATACTGCCGTCAAAATCAACGATAAACCTTGCGCGTTTAGATATCCTCGAGGAAATGGTGTGGGAGTTCAATTACCTAATATAAATGAAATAATTGAAATTGGCAAAGGAAGAATAGTTAGAAAAGGTAAACAAGCTGCAATTTTATCTCTTGGCGCAAGACTAGAGGAGTGTAAGAAAGCTGCGGAAATTTTATCTTCAAAAGGAATAGAGTTAACTATAGTTGATGCGAGATTTGCAAAACCTTTAGATGAAAAATTAATTATGGAAGTTGCAACGTCTCACGAAGCAGTTATCACTATCGAAGAAGGGTCGATTGGTGGATTTGGATCACACGTTGCTCAGTTACTTTCTGACAGAGGAGTTTTTGACAAGGGATTAAAATTTAGATCTATGGTTTTACCTGACTTATTTCTTGACCAAGACACACCTGATGCAATGTATAAGAAAGCTGGTCTAGATTATGATTCTATAGTTGAAAAAATAGAAAGTGTTTTAAAATCTAATATAGTTTTAGCAAAGAATAAAAATAAAATTTCTAATTAACCGCATTGAGCTCGGTTCATCAAATAATGATCTAACAGCACACAAGCAAGCATTGCCTCACCAATCGGCACAGCTCTTATCCCTACGCAAGGATCATGTCTTCCTTTGACAGAGATATTAGAATTCTTACCTTTTTTATCAATTGTTTCCCTGCTAGATAAAATTGAAGATGTGGGTTTGACAGAAAAGGAAGCAACGATATCTTGACCAGATGAGATACCACCTAGAATTCCACCTGCGTTATTAGATTTAAATTTTAATTTTCCAGAAGTCATTCTCATTTCATCAGAATTTTCTTCACCACTCAAATATGCTGAGCTCATACCTGAACCAATATTTACACCCTTAACAGCATTGATACTCATTAGAGCTGCCGCAATATCTGTATCTAATTTTGAGTAAACAGGAGCACCTAGACCTACAGGTATACCTGAAGCTCTTAACTCAATGATAGCACCACACGAAGATCCTGCCTTTCTAACTGATAATAAATATTGCTCCCAAAGTTTAATTGATTTTTTATCAGGACAGAAAAAAGGATTTTTTCTAATTTCTGAATCTTCCCAATTATTCACATCACATGACATTAATCCAAGTTGAGTCACAGCACCAATGACATTAAATTTTGATCCAATCAGTTTACTTAAAACTAATTTAGCAACTGCACCAGCGGCCACGCGACAAGCTGTTTCTCTAGCCGACTGTCTACCGCCACCTCTATAATCTCTAATGCCATATTTTTTAAAATAAGTAAAATCTGCATGTCCTGGTCTAAATTTATTTTTAATGGACTCGTAATCTCTGGAACGTGTATCTTTGTTGTGAATAATAATAGAAATAGGAGTGCCTGTAGTTTTGCCTTCAAAAACGCCAGATAAAATAACTACTTTGTCCTCTTCTTTTCTTTGAGTTGTGAACTTAGATTGGCCAGGTTTTCTTCTATCCATGTCTTTTTGAATCTCCTTTTCAGAAATAGAGATATTAGGAGGGCAACCATCAATAACGCAACCAATAGCTGGTCCATGAGATTCTCCCCATGTTGTAAATTTAAATATTTTACCAAAAGTGTTAAAAGACATAGTTAATTAATATATAAGTTATTTTACAGAATATATGAATCAAAAAAATGGCAAAAATTCTCTCGGCTTAGATCTCTGCTTTGAAGATCTTGATAATCCCATAGATTTATTCAAAAACTGGTTTAAGAAAGCAGAAGAAACAGAAATTAACGATCCTAATGCTGTTGCTCTTGGCACGGCAAATCAAAAAAACCAGCCAAGCGTGAGAATGGTGCTCCTAAAAGGTTTAAGCGACAAGGGTTTTGTTTTTTATACAAATTTTAACAGCAAAAAAGGCAGGGATCTTAAAAGCAATCAGCAAGCTTCAATGTGCTTTCATTGGAAAAGTTTAAGAAGACAAATTCGCGTTGTGGGTAAAGTCGAGCAGGTTACCGAAAAAGAAGCTGATGATTATTTTAATACAAGACCTTACAAAAATAGAGTAAGCGCCTGGGCATCTTCTCAGTCAGAAAAATTAGAAAGTAGAGATACCTTTTTAGAAAAAATAGAAAAATTTGTAAAAAAATATCCCGATCAAAATAAAGTTCCACGACCGCCGCATTGGTCTGGCTGGAGAATCTTACCTAATGAAATAGAGTTTTGGTTAGATGGTGAAGGAAGAATTCATGAACGATTAAATTACATAAACAATAATGGTAAATGGATAAAAGAAATTCTTTATCCTTAAAACGATCGATTCAAACTAAAACCAGTTAAGTTTTGTAATATCTTTTTCTCTGGGCAATCTTTAAAAATTCCAAGAGCATCATGAGAAACATTAACAAAGTATTGAGCTCTTTCTAAACTATCCTCAACTGCTTTATATTTTTTTATTAACTGAAGTGTCTTTTCAAAATTTTCTTTTGTTCTTATATTTTTTTTAAATATCTCAACTAAAAAATTTCTTTCGTCAGTATCAGCTCTTTGGTAAATAATAATTAAAGGTAATGTAACTTTTCCTTCATAAAAATCTTTACCAATTTTTTTTCCAAAAATAACTTCTTTTGAATAATAATCTAAAGCATCATCAGCAATTTGAAAAGCAAGGCCAATATTTTTTCCGTAAGACTCTAAAGCACTTTTTTCTTTTTCATTACTTTTAGCTAAGCACGCACCTGTTTTTGTAGCTGCGGAAAATAAAGCAGCTGTTTTTAAATTAATAATATCAATATAGGTTTCCTCAAGTAGATCTGCCTCACCTTTATGTTCTAATTGCATTACCTCACCTTGGGCAATTTTTGCAGAAGTAGAAGATAATAATTTTAAAATTTCTAAATCTCCATCATCAACCATAATTTCAAAACACCTGCTTAGAAGGTAGTCACCAACTAAAATTGACGACTGGTTTCCCCACAAAGCATTAGTCGTTTTTATACCTCTACGTAGATCACTTTCATCTATCACATCATCATGTAATAAAGTTGCACTATGAATTAACTCAACACATGCTGATAAGCTAACGTCACGTCGACCCAAGAGATCGTAACCAGCAAGCTTTGCGGAACCTAAAGTCAAAAGAGCTCTGATTCTTTTGCCACCTGAATTAAGATGATAAGTACTCATTTTTTTAATCAGAGAAACTTTACTATCTAACTTAACTTCTATTAGCTTTTCAACTTCAGAGAGTTTACTGTTAACTAGATTTTTTAGCTCTAGATAAGCCGAGTTTGCAGATTTTTTAAGCGGTATAACTGATCCCATATTTTTTGTATTTATAATCTAATTTTTAAATAAATAATTTTAAATTTAAACTTTGATGACGCACCTCTTATTCAACTAGCAGTAGAAGAATAAGTATTTAAAATTTAATTATGGCATTGATATAAAATAACTACTATTAACATATAAGAATTATGTTCTCCTTTTTTAGAAAAAAAATAATCATTCCGCACGTTAGATTAACAGGTGTTATTGGTAATGCTGGTAGATTTAACAAAGGCATGGATTTAGCAGGACAACAAGATATTCTTAAAAAAGCATTCTCAATTAAAAAAATTAAATATGTTGCTATCTCAATTAATTCACCAGGAGGGTCACCGGTTCAATCACATTTGATTTATAGCTACATAAGACAACTTGCTGATAAGAAAAAAGTTAAAGTTTTAATATTTGCAGAAGATGTAGCTGCCTCAGGAGGATACCTAATTTCATGTGCTGGAGACGAAATTTATGCCAACTCGAGTTCAATTATAGGATCAATTGGAGTTATTTCTGCTTCTTTTGGTTTTAAAGAGTTAATCAAAAAAATGGGTATTGATAGGAGAATTTATACTGCGGGTAAAAATAAAAGTACACTTGATCCGTTTGTAGATGAAAAAGAAGAAGATATTAAAAAACTTAAAGATATTCAATTAGAACTTCACGCTGACTTTATAAAAGTTGTTGAGACAAGCAGAGGGAAAAAACTAAAAGATCCTGAAAAAAATAACATTTTTACTGGAGAATTTTGGACAGGTGCGTCCGCTCTTAAAATTGGTTTAATAGATGGTATTGGTAATGCTGATCAAATTTTAAAAGAAAAATTTGGTGAAGAAGCTATCATTAAAAAATTCGAAAAACAAAAAGGTTGGTTGGGAAGAAAACTTTCAGCTTCTATTGAGGGTCAATTAAGTAATACTCTAAATTTAATAGAAGAAAAGTCCATGTGGCAAAAATTTGGTTTGTAGATGCCAAAAAAAATAAATAAAGAAAATAAAGCCTTATCTTTTCAAGACATCATTATGAATCTCCAAAAATTTTGGGGAAAGTATGGTTGTTTAATTTTACAGCCTTATGATATTGAAGTAGGTGCAGGTACTTTTCATCCAGCAACAACACTAAGATCGTTGGGACCTAAACCTTGGAAAGCTGCTTACGTCCAGCCATCAAGAAGACCAACAGATGGTAGGTATGGTGAAAATCCAAATAGGTTACAACACTATTATCAATTTCAAGTAATTATCAAACCATCTCCAAAAGATATTAAACAAATTTACCTTAAAAGCTTAGCATCTATTGGAATTGACACAAAAAAACACGATATAAGATTTGTAGAAGATGACTGGGAAAGCCCAACACTTGGTGCGGCTGGGTTAGGCTGGGAAGTATGGTGTGATGGCATGGAGGTTACTCAATTTACCTACTTTCAACAAATGACAGGAATAGAATGCAAACCAGTTCCAGTAGAATTAACCTATGGCTTAGAAAGACTCTGCATGTTTGTGCAGGGTAAAAAAAATGTTTACGATTTAGATTGGAACAACGAAGGTGTTAAATACAAAGAGGTTTTTTTTCAAGCAGAGAAAGAGTTTTCAGCTTATAATTTTGAATTTGCTAACACGGAGACACTACTAAAGAACTTTGAATTTGCAGAGTCAGAATGTAAAGCTTTACTCGAAAAAAAAATACCTTTACCAGCCTATGATCAGTGTTTGAAAGCAAGCCATATCTTTAATCTATTAGACGCTAGAGGTGTTATTGGCGTTGCTGAGAGAACAGGATACATTAATAGAATAAGAGAATTAGCCAAAGGTTCTGGTGCAGCATGGTTAAGTACCCAGATTTAATATGGCTGAATTTTTATTAGAACTTTATAGCGAAGAAATTCCTCATGGCTTACAAATTAGCGCCAGAGAAGAGCTGGAGAAAAATTTAGTAAAATTATTAGAAGAAGAAAGCATCAAGTATAAATCTACAGAAGTTTATTCTACACCAACACGTTTAGCACTTATAGTAAGTGATTTACCTAGTGAAATTAAAATAGAAGCAAAAGAAGTAAGAGGTCCGAAAGTCGGTGTACCCGAAAATATTATAGAAGGCTTCATGAATTCTCACAAAATTATAAAAAAAGATCTTTTTGAAAAAATAGAAGAAAAAGGCAAATTTTATTGTTTTAAAAAAGATTCAAAGAAAATTCTTACAGAAGATATCTTAATCAAGTTAATGCCTAAAGCGATAGGTTCTATTAAATGGAAAAAATCAATGCGATGGTCAGACCATGATTTATTGTGGGGAAGACCACTTAGATCAATTTTAGCTATTTTTAATAATAAGCATCTTAAGTTTGACTACCATCATCTAACGAGTACTGACGGATTAATTATTGTTGACAATCTTAATGACAAAATTAAGAAAGTAAAAAACTTCAGAGAGTATGAGTCTGAATTAAAAATCAATAATATTTTATTAAAACAGGAAGACAGGAAAAACAATATTATAAAAAAATTTCAATCCATTTGTAAAAGTAAAAGTTATCTTGAAAACTTTAACGAAAAGTTAATGGAAGAAGTAGTCAATATAACCGAAAATCCAAGTGTAATTTTAGCTGATTTTGACAAAGAATATTTAACAATTCCTCAAGAAATTATCATTTCCACATTGCAAAGACATCAAAGATATTTTCCGTTATTTGATTCCAAAAACAGACTAACAAATAATTTTTTAATCGTAGCTAATAAACCTGATATTCAAAATACTATTAGAGAAGGAAATAAGAGAGTAGTTTTAGCACGACTTTCAGACGCCAAATTTTTTTGGGATAAAGACAAAGCTAAAAATTTAATTAAACAAATAAGTAAATTAAAAGAGATAATTTTTTTTGAAAAAATTGGGACAATTTACGATAAAACGCAACGTCTAAGAAAATTAGCTGCTATCATTTCTGATCAGTTACATATTAACAAAGAAAAAACTGAAATTGCAGCCTCTATTACTAAGTCAGATTTAAAATCAGATTTAGTTGGTGAATACCCAGAGCTTCAGGGTGTTATGGGAAAATATTTTGCACTTGCGCAAGGATTTGAAGAAGATGTAGCTAACGCAATTAGTGACCATTATCTGCCAAGTGGATTATCATCACCAGTTCCAAAGAAACCCTTAAGCTACGCAATCTCCATCATCGATAAGTTAGACAGCTTAGTTGGTTTCTTTTTAATTAATGAAAAACCCACAAGCTCCAAAGATCCATTTGCCTTAAGAAGAGCAGCAATTGGTTTGCTCAGAATAGTTATAGAAAATAATTTAGAACTTAAACTTAAAGATTTAATTACTTACGCCGCGCGATTATACGCAGATCAGGGAGTCAAAACAGAAAATAACCAGGTTGAAAAAGACATACTAGATTTTCTCAAAGAAAGAATGAGAAATATTTTAAAAGAGAAAAAAATTAAACCAGATATTGTTGAGGCGGCAATTAGTTCACACATTGGTGATAATTATCTGGTTCTTTATAAAAAAAGTATAGTGATGAATAAAAACTTTAATAGAGAAATAGGTAAAGATGCAATTTACTCATTTAAAAGAGCATCGAGCATTCTTGATCATGAAAGCAAAAAAACAACCAAAGAATTGACTGGAAGACCAGATGCAGTTTTATTTAGAAAAGATGAAGAAAAATTTCTATTTGAAAAACTTAATGAAATTAGAAAATCATTTACTGTTAAAGAAGACAGAAAAGACTACGAGGAACTACTCACTAAATTGGCAGATATAAAAGAATATACGGATAACTTTTTTGATAATGTAATAGTAAATGATGAAAATCAAGATATTAAAAATAATCGTTTAGAACTAATGTCTATGTTTTGTAAAACATTTAATATTTATATTGATTTTTCTAAACTTGATGGAGTTTAGTAATTTTCTTTACGCTGCAATCAAGAAAAGGTAACAATCTATTGTGAATAAAAAAACTTTTTCTATTCTTGGAAAAAATAAAAAACCTGATCTCAATAATTATGATTTAGAGAAATTTGACAGTAAAGAAATAGGTTTAATTCTATTAAATAATCCAGTTGTTCTGACAAAATACTGGATAAAATTTCAACAAGAGTGGGTTAACAATATTTATGCTCAATTTAAAGACCATGAGACATATATTATTTTAATGTATTTAATATCTAAGACCTGGCAGAATAGTTCAAACTTATTTAAATTTTATTCAATAGATGAGTACTATTCTCAAAATGAGATTAACCTACCAGATATTAGCTTATCGGAGATATCAACAAATCTGCAGATACCAAAAGAAACTATAAGACGTAAACTTATTGAATTAGAGAAAAAAAAAATTATTACAAGAAATGGACAGAAAATCATTTTAGCTAAATTAGCATTGAGTTTACAAAAACCCACGACTTCGATTAAAACATTGTCAATTTTTTTTGAAAAATTATCAATTTTGTTGTCTGCTCAAGATTGGTTTGGTCCATCTATTAGTAGAGAAGAAATAGAACTATATTTTAATAAATATTATACTGTATGTTGGTATCATTTTTTCAAAATGCAAATTCCTTTTTAGTTAGATGGAAAGAAGTTTTTGGCGATTTAGAGTCTTGGGTAATATGGGCGATTATGGGTATTAATCAAAGTTTAAACTTAGAAAAGATATTAAAAGCCTCAAATAAAAAAAATAATTTAATCGAAAATAACGAGAAAAATTTTTATATAGACAGCATTCTAGTAAATGAACCAAAGCAAGGTGTAAATACCTCATCAATTGCTGAGATTTCAGGCATACCAAGAGCAACCGTGTTAAGAAAAATAAAAAAACTTCTTAGAGAAAAAATTATTAAAAGAAATGAAAAGTTAGAGTATATTTTTACCAATAAAGGAAGATTAAATAATAAAATTAAATCCAACTATTTAATTAATCAAAAATATATAGCTTTATTTGTAACTGATATTTTCAACCTAATTAAAAAATCATCTCTTAAAATATGAAAATAATTTTAGATTTTTCACCACTTGCACTTTTTCTTATCATGATAGGCGTAGGCATGAGTGTTAACATCAAAAGCTTTTTTGAAGTTTTTAAAAATTTAAAAGCTTTACTAATAGGTCTGTTGTCACAAATGGTAATTTTGCCACTCATAGGATTTTTGTTTGCAATCTTCGCACCAATTGATCATGTTTTCAAATTAGGCATTATTTTAATTACATGTGTGCCTAGCGCTGTTACTTCTAATTATATATCGAAATTAGTAGATGGAAATGTAGCTTTGTCGGTTTCTTTGACTTCAATAACAGCTTGTTTTTCTTTTATAACTATACCCTTTATATTATTAATTGTTGCACCCGGCGTGTTAGATAGAACCGATATCTTTCAAGAATTAAACTTTATAAAAATGTCCCTGGGGCTATTAATGATAACTACTGTACCTGTGTTGATGGGCGTATTTGTTAGTAGAAAATTTTCTGTATTTGCAAAAAAGATAAATAAGTTTTATTCAATCTTTTCTTTGTTACTATTCGTAACTACAGTAATTGCAGCGTTGGCTTCAGAATGGAACGTTGTAATTAATTTATATGAGTCGATAGGACTTTTGGTAATATCACTTGCACTAGTAGTTTTGATTACCTCATATACTCTAGTAAATTTAATCAATCTAAATGAAGCTAATAAGAAAACAATTATTATAGAATCTTTTATTCAAAATGCCGCAATGGCAATTATAGTTGGAGGAACAGCTCTAGGAGCAGGTAATGGTTATTTAGCAATAGCTGTGCTTTATGCTTTATTGCAGTACAAAATACTTTTATTTTTGTGGTGTGTGATTAAATTTTTTAAAAAATTTAATTAATCTTAAAATTTTACTAATTAAATTACAAACAAGTACCAAAAGTTTTATCACTACAAGTTGTATTTAATTTTGAAAAAAATAGAACATTAGAAAAGTTGATAAGCAAACAGCCCCGAAAGTCACAGTATTTCTTTTTTCTCTTCTCCTCTCAATAAATATTTTCTTTTTTAAATCTTCAATATTAGGTTTTATTGTTTTGTTTTTATTATTTTTTTTCATAACAAGTGAAGTCGAGAGACTTTGTGTAGAAAAATTATTTTCTTTATACCCTGAGCTCATTGAAAGCATTTTAGAATTTATATGTGAAAATTGAAATAATCTATTAGATCATTATGGGGCAAGGTAAAGGCTAGCCTAACATGAGTGTAAAATCGAAGGTTTTTGCACTGTGTGTAATGGAGCCAATAGATATTCTATTTACTCTCGTATTAGATATTTTTTTAACATTTTTAAGATTTACGTTGCCTGAATATTCTGTTTCATATCTATTTGCACAAAGTTTAAGGCATTTTCTTAAAACAGGAAGACTCATATTATCGAACAGGATTCTATTAAATTTCAGCCCCAGGACTTGTTTTAATTGACTAACACTTTCTATTTCTACAGTGATAATTTTTTTTGTTTTTATGGCTTTTTTAACAAATGCATTAAGATTAGTTTCAGCATTAATATGATTATCTTTTATCATAATTTCATCACTTAAATTAAATCTATGATTAAATCCTCCTCCTTTTTGAACAGCGTACTTCTCAAGCAATCTTAAATTAGGTGTTGTTTTTCTCGTACAACATATTTTTATCCTCTTATTTGATCTATTCACAAATTCATTCGTCAAAGTTGCAATACCTGATGCATGACCTAGAAAATTAAGCGCTGTTCGTTCTGCAGTTAAAATAGTTTTTGTTTTTGCAATTATGGTTGCTATCACTTTACCTTTCTTAACTTTTGAACCATCGTTAATTTTTTTTGAAAAAACACACTCTCCACCTATGTTTTTAAAAGCTGCTTTACAAAAATCTAAGCCAGCAATAATACCATTTTGTTTAGCAATAATTTTTGCCTTAGCTTTTTTATCTCTAAAATTTATTAGTTGAGTTGTAATATCTCCTGAAGGTCTAAGGTCTTCATTTAGAGCTTGCTTAACTATTGAGTTTATATAGTTTTGATTTACTTTTGACACCACAGTTTAACGACCGATTTCAGTCATTCTTAGTACTGATTTTCTTGCAGCATCTGAAATCTTTTTATCAATAGTAATTTCATTGGCTTCATTCTCTAAGCAACTTAATATTTTTTCTAAATTAATTTTTTTCATGTATGGACAAAGGTTACATGGTTTAACAAATTCTACCTCAGGATTATCAGCCTCAACGTTATCGCTCATAGAGCACTCCGTGACTAACATAACTTTTTTTGGTTTATTTTTATTTACGTAGTCAGCCATTCCAGATGTTGATCCCGCAAAATCAGATGCGTTAATCACATCAGGTGGACACTCTGGATGTGCTATAATTTTAATTCCCGGATTTGCAGCTCTGACTTCTTCCACTTCTTTAGCTGTAAATTTTTCATGAACAATACACGTGCCTTTCCAGGAAATAATTTTAACATTTGTATTGCTGGCTACATAATTTGCTAAATATTGATCTGGAAGAAAAATAACTTTATCAACATTTAAAGATTCTACAACCTTAACTGCATTGGCTGACGTGCAACATATGTCTGTTTCAGCCTTAACATCGGCTGAAGTATTAATATAAGAGACAACAGGAACACCTGGGTATTTTTGCTTAAGCAATCTTACATCGTCTCCTGTAATAGATGCTGACAACGAACAACCCGCAGACATATCGGGTAATAAAACTTTTTTAGATGGATTCATAAGTTTTGCTGTTTCAGCCATGAAGTGCACACCGCAGAGCACAATAATACGCGCAGAAGTTTTAGCAGCCTCTACTGCTAGCGCTAATGAATCAGCGGAGATATCTGCAACTCCATGATAAATTTCTGGTGTTTGATAATTATGAGCTAAAATAACTGCATTCTTTTCCACTTTTAGCTTATTAATTTTTTCAATAAGTGGAGCATGAATTTTCCACTCTATTTCAGGAACAGACTTAGAAATTTTTTTATAAATTTCAGCTGTTGATTTATTAAACTGTTGTTGTGTAGACATACTTATTCTAGTTTACCAACTTGAACTTAAATTGTCATTCATTTATTGTCGCAGGAATTTTATGCGGTCGTGCTGAAATTGGTAGACAGGCACGGTTGAGGGCCGTGTGGGGCAACCTATGAGAGTTCGAGTCTCTCCGACCGCACCAAAACAAGAAAAACAATCTAAAAAATATAGCTATAAACTAATCTAGAGCTTGTTATTAATATAAGGGCGTAAATTATGTTGTAGAATAGATTTTCCTCAACATATTTTAAAATTTGATATCCTATTAAAATTCCGACAACCGATAATGGAAAAAGCATCATAGATTGTTTGAAGCTTTCATAGGTAATCATGGAGAGGTTAATGTAAAAAGGAAATTTAATCAAATTAACAAATGTAAAAAATACCACTCTTGTTCCAACATATATTTCCTTTCTCATTCTCAGAGGAAGAAGATAAATACTTGTTGGTGTCCCTCCAGCATGAACGCAAAAACTAGTAAACCCAGCAACAGAAGAACAAACACTACCTTTTAAAAAAGATTTTTTAGTAGGAATGAGTTTATTTTTTTTAAATAAAAAATAATGAGTTGAAAAAAGAAATCCCATTAAACCAACAATAAATTTTAATAAATCCTCTGAAAAATAAGAAAATGTTACAGAACCGATAAAAATTCCAACTGCAGAAAATGGAATTATTAATTTTAACGTATTAAGATCAAATTCTTTTCTAAACCTGTATACAGCAATAAAATCTGAAAGAATAAGTATCGGCAAAATAACAGCCAAAGCTTGTCCTAAAGGCATAACGACTGTCATTAGTGGAATAGAAATTAGGGCAATCGATCCACCTAATCCTGATTTAGCAATACCAAAAATTATTATTGCTGGAACCACACAAAGAAAAAATAAAAAATTAATCTCCATTTTAAAATTTAAAATGAGAGGGGACTAGTATTTGAATTTCAGTTTCATCAACTTTTAAATCTTCCTTGTAAAATTCTAAAAAATTTGGATCAAAAAGTTTTATTAAAGCAAAAGGGTAGGCACCATCAATTAGTATTTTTCCAACTACCTGCTCTTTAAATTTTATTTCATCTAAAATTTTTAAAGTACTTTTTGCAATAATCGGAATGAGCTTTCGCCTAACTTTATTTTTTAATTTCATCCTTGCCGTATTTTCTTGGCCGACATAACAACCTTTCTTAAAATCGATAGCGTTTAACTCTTCAAAATTAGATTCTAAACTAAATAGTCTATCCTGAAGATTTTTTATTCCTTGAACAGGTATACCTTCTGTATGAGCAGTTTTTAAATAATTAGATTTATCTACAATTTTTAAATTCAATTTTTTTATAGTAAGGTGCAATTTTTCAAGACTTGATAAAATTCTGGCCCCTAGTTTTGCTGAACGATTATCTATAAAAAAAGGACTTCCTCTATACAATACAGTCTTTTCTTTAGAGCCTATTTCATTTTGAATTTCTTTAAATTTTTCTTCACTAGTAATACCTATTACATAAGATGATGATAGATCCTTAATTTCAACTTTAGATCTTAGTTTATATTTTGAGAGATGCTTAATAAGTTCTTCCTTAAAAGTATTATCACAATCTAGAAAAAATCCTTCTCTATTTTTTATAATAAAAAATTCATATAAATATTTACCTTGGGGTGTAAAAATTCCTGAAAATATTGAACTAGACTCACTTACTTTATCAACATCATTACTAATTATGTTTTGTAGAAAACCTTTAGCATCAGGTCCATCAATGGCAATTAAACCTCGATCTTCAAGTAAAATGATTTGATCTTTTTCCATATTTGCAAGTTTACAGTGTATAATATATTTAAGTATTCATGTCTGAAAATTATAGTCTTATTATTAAAAACGGATCTTGCTATGTTAATGGTAAATTAGAGAAAACAGACATTGCATTAGTTGGAAATAAAATTAAAAAAATTGGAAAAATAGAAGTAAATGATGCCAAAGTATTTGATGCTTCTAATAAAATAGTTTTGCCAGGCATAATTGACACACAAGTTCATTTTAGAGAACCCGGTTCTACAGATAGAGAAGATTTAGAAAGCGGCAGTAGAGCAGCAGTATTAGGAGGAGTAACCTCTGTATTTGAAATGCCAAATACAAATCCACCCACTTCTAACTTGGGTGAGTTTGAAAAAAAAATGAATTTAGCAAAAAACAGAATGCATTGTAATTATGCTTTTTATTTTGGCGCAACCCCAGAAAACACAGAACAGCTCGCAAAGCTAAAAGGGTTAAAGGGTTGTTGTGGAGTTAAGCTTTTCGCTGGATCTTCAACCGGTAAATTATTAGTTGATAAAGAGGCTGATATTGAAAAAGTTATTTCTAAGAGTGATAGAATAGTTTCTATTCATTCTGAAGATGAAGAAATATTAAATATAAGAAAGAAGTTTATTAAAGAAGGAGACATTCACTCCCATCCAGAATGGAGAAATGCTGAATGTGCTATGTCTTCCACAAGAAGAGTTGTTAAAATAGCAGAACGATATAACAAAAAAATCCACGTACTACACGTAACCACAAAAGATGAGGTTGATTTTTTAGCAATGCATAAAAAAAACGTAACATTTGAAATAACACCACAACACTTAACTTTGTACGCACCTGACTGTTATGATAAACTTGGAACCTTTGTGCAGATGAATCCGCCAATAAGAAAAAAAGAACACTATGATAGGCTATGGGTCGCTATAAAAAATTCGATAGTTGATGTTTTAGGTTCAGATCACGCGCCTCATTCAAAAGAGGATAAAAATAAAAAATATCCAGGATCACCTTCGGGCATGCCGGGTGTTCAAACAATTTTACCAATCATGTTAAATCATATTAATAATGAAAAATTAAGCTTAGAACAATTAGTTAAATTGATGTGTGAAAATCCGTGCAGAATTTTTAGTATTCAAAACAAAGGATATATCAAAGAAGATTTTGACGCAGATCTAACAATTGTAGATATGAATAAAGAACATATTTTTAAGAATGAAACGATGGCTAGTAAATGTGCTTGGACACCCTTTAACAATATGGCAATTAAAGGCTTCCCTATAGCAACTATAATTAATGGTAAAGTAGTAATGGCTGATGGTAAAGTTTTGAAAGAAGGCTCGGGCCAACCTTTAGAGTTTTAAAATATTATTTTCTATTAAATCTTTTTTTATTTCATCAAGTATAGCAGGATCATCTATTGTAGGCGGTATAGTATATGTCTCGTTGTCAGCAATCTTTCTTACCGTTCCTCTTAAAATTTTTCCTGATCTCGTTTTAGGAAGTCTTTTAACAACAATTGCTAATTTAAAAGAAGCAACAGGACCAACTTTCTCTCTAACCATAGCAATACATTCAGAGATAATATTATTCTTATCATTTGTTACGCCTTTTTTAAGAGCAAGCAAACCAATTGGCAGTTGTCCTTTCAATTTATCGGCAATACCAATTACCGCACACTCTGCTACGTCTTCATGTTCAGCTAAAACTTCTTCGATTGATCCAGTTGATAATCGGTGACCTGCAACGTTAATTATGTCGTCAGTACGTGACATTATCCAAACATAACCATCTTCATCAATATGTCCCGCGTCATAAGTTTGATAATACCCTGAGTAATTAGACATATAATTTTCTCTATATCTTTCATCAGCTTTCCATAATGTAGGAAACGTTCCCGGTGGAAGAGGAAGTTTAATTACTACATCTCCCATTTTACCTGGTTCTAATTCCTTTCCATCGTTATTTAATATTTTGATATCGTAACCTGGCACAGGTTTAAATGCTGAACCATATTTGGTTGGAAAAGACTCAATACCCATGCAGTTTCCAGAAATAGCCCAGCCTGTTTCGGTTTGCCACCAATGATCTAACACAGGGACATTTAATAATTTTTCTGCCCACTTAATCGTATCTGGATCGGCTCTTTCACCAGCTAAGTATAAATATTTAAAATTACTTAGATCGTATTTTTTAAAAAATTCGCCATTCGGATCTTCTTTTTTAATTGCTCTAATAGCTGTTGGTGCCGTGAAAAGAGATTTAACTTTATGTTCAGATACCACTCTCCAAAACTCACCGGCGTCAGGCGTCCCCACGGGTTTACCTTCGTATAAAATCGTAGTGCACCCGTAAAATAGTGGAGCGTAGACAATATATGAATGTCCAACTATCCAACCAATATCACTTGCAGACCACCAAACATCTTCTTGATTAATATTATAAATATTTTTCATGGTCCATTTAAGAGCCACAATATGTCCCGCGATATCTCTGACAATTCCTTTTGGCAAACCTGTTGTACCCGAAGTATAAAGAATATAAGCGTAGTCACTTCCTCTCATTTCTACGCACTCAGTAGGTCTTGCATTCTTTAATATTTCTTCCCAATCAACATCTAATTGTGAATCTAGATTTGCTTTAAAATTTTTTCTTTGAAAAACAATACAACACTCAGGCTTATGTTTTGCTATCTCAATTGCTTTATTAATTAAGGGCTTGTATTCAATAGTTCTTCCCGGTTCATAACCACAAGATGCAGATATAATAATTTTTGCTTTAGAGTCGTCTATTCTATTTGCTAGTTCTGTTGAAGCGAATCCGCCAAAGACCACTGAGTGTATCGCACCTATTCTCGCACAAGCCAACATAGCTATCACAGCCTCTGGAATCATGGGCATATAAATAATAATACGGTCACCTTTATTGGCACCTTGATTTTTTAGAGCGCCTGCAAAAAGTTCAACTTTTTCTTTAAGCTGGTTGTAAGTAAATTTTTCTTTAGAATTAGTAATAGGACTGTCCCAAATTAATGCTAATTTTTCTCCTAAACCTCTATCAATATGAAAGTCCAAAGCATTATAACAAGTATTTGTTATACCGTCCTCAAACCATTTATAAAAAGGCGGGTTCTCAGTGTTTAAAATCTTTCTTGGTTTGTGATACCAGAAAATATCTTCAGAAACTTCTTGCCAAAACTCTTCTTTTTTTTTTATTGATGAGTGGTAAACTTCTTTATAATTTTTAGACAAATGTGTTTTCTCCTTACTTTTAATACTTATCTATTCTAATTATCAACATATAAAATGAAAAATCTAATAAAATTAATATGATTATTAAATACTAATTCTATGGAAAAATGGTTTTAATCTTTGAAAGTGTCGCAAGTTAAATGCTTGCCCTATTTTTATTTATACATATATTTAGAATAATGCCTAAAATTACTTATATTTCTCACGATGGAAAAAAAAATACAGTAGAAGTTCCTGTGGGGCTTACTGTTATGGAAGGGGCTTTGCAGAATAATATTCAAGGAATTGACGCTGATTGTGGTGGATCAATGGCTTGCGCAACTTGCCATGTTTATGTTCCAGAAAACTGGTATGATAAGTTAGAAAAAGTGCAAGACGCCGAACAAGACATGCTTGATATGGCATATGAACCAAAAAAAAATAGCAGACTAAGTTGCCAAATTATTATTTCAGATCAACTTGATGGTTTGGAAGTAACAACACCTATCAAACAAACTTAAATGATAAAAACAGATGCAATTATAATTGGAGCTGGTCCAACAGGCTTGTTTGCGGTTCATCAGCTTGGAATCATTGGATTGAAATGTGAAATCATAGACAACTTAGATCGAGCAGGTGGTCAATGCATAGAGCTTTATCCAGACAAACCTATTTATGACATCCCTGCCATTCCAGAGTGCACAGGAGAAGAATTGACAAATGGTTTATTAAAACAAGTAGCACCATTTAAAGCTAATTTTCATTTAAACCAAAGAGTAGAGGAAATAAAAAAAGAAAATAATTTATGGATCTTAAAAACAAACAAAGGAAATGCTTTCTCAGCACCTAATGTTATTATTGCTGGTGGAGTAGGTTCATTTGAACCAAGAAAACTCACACTTAAAGAAGCTGAAAAATTTGAAGGCAGTCAAATTTTTTACTCTGTGGCTAACAAAAATCTATTTCAAAATAAAAAAATCTCAATTTTTGGTGGAGGTGATTCAGCATTAGATTGGGCTTTAGAGCTTTCAAAAACAAACCAAGTTACTTTAATACATAGAAGAGCAGAGTTTCGAGGAGCTGCCCACACCTTAAATGAAGTTAAACAAAAAGAAAAAGAGGGTAAAATATTAATAAAAACCCCCTACAACCTAACCTCTGTTGAAGGAGACAAGATCATGACAGGAATTGAAATCAAACATGAAGATGGAAAGTTAGAAAAAATCAAGACTGATTATATCTTAAGTTTTTTTGGTCTTATTATGAAGCTTGGACCGATCGCTGAGTGGGGTTTAAATATTGATAAAAAAACTATTCCAGTTAATACTGAAACTTTTCAAACCAACAAAGAAGGTATTTTTGCTATTGGAGATATTTGCACTTATCCAGGTAAATTAAAACTTATTCTGTCTGGTTTTCACGAAGGAGCTCTAGCAGCTAGAGCCTGTTTTAAACGAGCTAAGCCTAATGAGACTTATAGATTTGAATTTACCACAGCTTCAAAAAATATTCATGACAGACTGGGTGTAAAAAAATGATAGAACTTTTTACCGCTAATACACCTAACGGTAAAAAAATTTCTATTATGCTTGAGGAAATTAAGTACGATTATAAAGTTACCTCAATAGACATTTCTAAAGAAGAACAATTTAAACCTGAATTTAAAAAGATAAGTCCTTTTAACAAGATACCCGCTATCACCGATCGTAAAAAAAATATTAGTCTTTTTGAATCTGGTGCTATTTTAATTTATCTAGGTGAGCAAAGTAGAAAATTTTATGACGAAGATAAAAAGACAATTATAAATCAATGGTTAATGGCTCAAATGGCTTATGTGGGCCCAATGCTTGGCCAGCATCACCAATTTCATCATTACAATCCAGGTAAAAGTGAATTTGGTGAAGAAAGATATTTTAAAGTATGTACTCGAATATACAAAGAACTAAACGAGCGATTAGGAGAGAAAGAATATCTGGCAGGAAATTTTTACTCTATAGCAGACATTGCTACCTTCCCATGGATTGCTAGACATGAATGGCATGATATCGGACTTAAAAAATATAAAAATTTAACACGATGGTATGAAATAATTTCAAAAAGAGAAGCAGTTCAAAAAGGATATGATCTTTTTGAAAAAGGGGAAAAAGTTCCTAGCGTCTAATCGTCAATATAAATTTTTTCATCGCGCTCATGTCTTTCTTGAGATTCAATTGAAAGAGTAGCAATAGGTCTTGCCATGAGTCTTTTTAATCCTATAGGCTCCGATGTTTCTTCACAATATCCATACATATCGCCTTTAATCCTACGTAAGGCTGCATCTATTTTTTCAATAAGTTTTCGGCTTCTCGCTAACGCTTTCATTTCAACTGATTTATCCGTGTAGGAAGAAGCTTGATCAACAACATCGGCTGACGAAACACTGTCATCTGAAGCGTTTAAAATATTAGTTAAAGAATTTGATTTAATTATATCTTTCTTCCAGCGCAATAATTCTCCAGTAAAAAACTGCTTATGTTTAACACACATATATTTTTCTTTATCACTCGGGGCATAAGCTTTTTTAGTAGATTTTTTTACAACTTTAGCTATTGGTTTCTTTACAGGTTTTTGTATCATATTTAAAAAAGAGGGCAGTATATGTTTCAAATTATGCGTGTCAATAGACTTTAAATTGTATTAATTAGTTACAGAATAATGAAAAAAAAAAATATTCCTTTTATATTTAATCTATTTCTTCTGACACATCTGTTGATCTGGACTCTTATACCTTTTCTTTCAAATAAAAATCTGCCTCTAGATGTAATAGAAGCTTTAGCTTGGGGCAGTAACTTAGATTGGGGTTTTGAGAAACACCCTCCTTTAAGTGCTTTTTTTTCAGAATTTTTTTTTCAATTATTTGGCAGCCAAGATTGGGCTTATTATTTATTAAGCCAGATGTTTATTATTTTTTCATTTGTTGCTATTTTTAAGTTAGCAAAAGAATTTTTACAAAACGAAACCCATGCATTAATTTCTGTTTTTTTACTTGAAGGAATTTATTTTTATAATTTTACCACTCCAGAGTTTAACGTTAATATATGTCAAATCCCTTTTTGGACATTAACTGTCTACTATAGCTGGCAAAGTTTTAAGAATGATAAAATATATAACTGGATATTGCTTGGATTGTTTGCAGCATTAGGATTTTTGTCTAAATATTTATTTATATATTTATTAGTTGGTCTATTATTTTTTTTTATTTTTTATTTGAAAAAAAACAAAAAGTTTAATTTTAAATATTTTATTCCAATTATAGTTTTTTTATTAGTATTAACCCCCCATTTAATATGGCTAGTAGAAAATGATTATAAAACTATTACTTATGGATTAAAAAGAACAGGCTTCGAGAGTAGCGCTCCGTTAAATCATTTTTTTTACCCGATAAAATTTATTTTTAAACAAATAAGTATTCTTCTTCCTTTCTTTTTGCTTCTAGGCTTAATCCTTAAAAACTTTAAATTTAAAATTGATCAACGTGATAAAAAATCAATTTTCTTAATCTTTGCTACTCTTGCTCCAATTTTATTAATGTTTACAACTTCTATAATTTTTGCCGCCAATATTCGCACAATGTGGATGACGCCTTTTTATTTATTTTTTGGTTTATTTTTTATTTATCATTTTAAAAAAAGTATTAATTTAAATTATTTAAAAAGATTTATGTTTAGTTTTCTATTTATTTTTATTCTTTCTCCGGTGGCCTATTTATATATTTCAATTTCAAAAGACAACAAAAGAACAGATTATCCAGGTAAAGAAATTGCTTATCTAGTTCAAAATAGGTGGGATAAAAATTTTGTTAACAATATAGCGATTGTAGTTGGAGACGAGTGGGTAGCTGGAAATTTATCTTATCACCTTCAGTCTAGACCAAAATGGTTTAATAATTTAGAACCAAAAATAAAAAACCTGAAGTTAAGTGGCGGAGTAATATATGTTGGTAATGCTATCATTTTAAAATCAGTTTGCCCTGGTGAGTTCGGAAGTATTAAAAAACAAGGAATTTGCATGATTGGGGTAAGATGAAAAAATTTACAATACTAATACCTATTTATAACGATTGGGAATCTCTAATAAAACTTCTAAACAATATCGGTGAAAATATAAAGAATTTAAAAAAAGTTCAGTTTGATTGCATTGTAGTCAATGATTGCTCAACGATAATAAATCCAAAAATTAAAATTCCACCACAGATCAATTCAATAAAAATTATGCATATGAATAAAAATAAAGGCCATGCCAGGTGCTTTGCTTCTGGAATAAAGTATTTATCAGAAAGCTCAGATTTTGATTACCTTATTTTAATGGACGGAGATGGCGAAGACAGACCTGAAGAAATAAAATTGTTAGTAAGTAAAATACTGCTTGAACCGAATAAATCGGTTGTAGCAAAACGTGTCAAAAGATCGGAAGGTCTTTTATTTCAAACACTCTACAAGATCCATAAATATTTAACTTTTTTAGCAACTGGTAAAATTATTAACTTTGGAAATTATAGCTGTTTAACAATGTCGGATCTAAAAATATTATCTACGAGAGCAAGCTTGTGGAGTAGCTACTCTGGTTCATTTAAGTATTATATAAAAAATTATAATGAAGTTAATTCAATAAGAGGAATGAGATATTTTGGCCCATCTCAAATGTCATTGTTCAAACTTCTTATTCATTCTTTTTCTATTATAGCTGTATTTAAGTACCGACTTTTTTTTACATCACTCATTTTATTAGCTTCACTTCATTATTTAGGAATTTCTATAAAATTTAATTTTTTATTTTTTCAAACATTGACTGTTTTATTTAATATATTGGTCTTTATTGTCTCATTTAGAGAAAGTGGAAAAGATCTTGAAGAAAGCAAACTTGACATCGCCAGCATTGAGAACCTTACACACTAAAAGGTTGTAAAATGAGTCCAAGCAGGAATCAAAAGTGAATCAAAACGTGAACATCCAATTTAAATCTAGATTATTTGTGAACAAGTATAACGATATATATTTTTATAAACAGTTGATAAAACAATTTAAAAAGATTTAATCCAACAGTAATTATGAAAATTGAATATTTTTACAGTTTAGCATCTCCATTTGCTTTCCTTGGGTCTGAAAAATTTCAAGCAATTGCAAAAAAATATAATGTAGAGATAGTTGAGATTCCATGTGATCTAGTGGGAGGAATATTTTCTAAAACTGGTGGTGTACCTGTTCCAGAAAGATCAGCGCAAAGACAGAAATACAGACTAGATGAATTAAAAAGATGGAGCGAATTTTTAAATATTAAAATTAATATCAAACCAAAATTTTTTCCTCCAAAAGACCCGCATATTCCAGCGAAATACACGATAGCTGCAAACTTACTTGGTGTTAAAATACTTTTTGGACATGAGCTTTTAAAAAAATTATGGATTGAGGAAAAAGATATTTCAGATGAAAAAAACATAGAATTAATAAGCAATCAGTTTAAAGTAGATTTTACCGAGCTGTCTTTATTAGCTAAATCAGATAAGGTTTCAAAAATTTATACAGATAACACTGAAGAAGCTGTTAAGAAAAATGTTTTTGGAGCGCCAACTTATATTTTTAATGAAGAGTTATTTTGGGGGCAAGATAGGTTAGAATTTCTAGAAAGAGCTTTAAAAAAATTCTAAGATGCTAGAAAGTAGTTCCGCAAATGTTTTAGAAAAAAAATATTTAAGTTTTTTATCTACTCAAGAAACTAGAAGTAAACCCTTCCATAATAAAATTGGTCAATTAAATAATTTTTACTTACCTGTTTGTGAAAAAATTTATCAAGATTATAAAAAAAATAAAAAAATAAAAATCATAGGATTGACAGGAGGACAAGGTGCTGGGAAAAGCACTATAACTCAAGTTTTAAAATTAATATTAGAAATTAAATACAACCTAAGTGTAGCATGTTTCTCAATTGATGATTTTTACAAAACCTTAAGTGAAAGAGCTAGTCTTGCCAAAAATGTAAATAAATTATTCAAAACAAGAGGCGTCCCCGGAACACACGATACCAATTTAATAAATAAAATATTCGTTAATTTAAAAAAAAAAAAATTTAGACCATTATCTATACCTCGTTTTGACAAATCAAGAGACGATCGTTTTCCCAAAAAATTTTGGCAGAAAATAAAACAACAACCTAAGATAATTATTTTTGAAGGTTGGTGCGTGGGTGCCAAACCTCAAAAAAATAAAAATTTATTAAAACCAATTAATATTTTAGAAAAAAAAAAAGATATAGATTTAAAATGGAGATTAAGAGTAAACAACGAACTAAAAAATACATATAAAAAAATTTTTAATAAAATTGATGTATTGATTTTTTTAAAAGTACCTAGTTTTGATTGTGTTTATAAATGGCGACTTCTACAGGAAAAAAAGCTTCAATTGAGCTCTAAAGGTAAAAAAATTATGTCTTCATTGCAAGTGCGTGAGTTTATCATGTATTATGAGAGAATAACCATGCAAATGCTTAAAGATTTACCTCACAAAGCAGATGCAGTTCTTTATTTAGACAAACAACATAGATTTAATAAAATTAAATTTAATTAATATGAAATTTTCCATCATCCTTATAATTTTTTTTTTTAATTTAAGTACAGTTTCTGCTTCTGAATTTTTAATATATTTAGAAAGTGCTTACAAAAATAATCCAACTTTAAACGCCGAAAGAGAAAACTATAAAGCTATTAAAGAAAATATTAATATTTCAAGAAGTGAGTTTTTACCAAATATATCTGTTTCAGAAACTAACAGTAGCCTGCAGAACTCTAAAAGAACTAATCAGGTAGGAGCTGCACTTCCCGATACTAGCAGAGATACAACTACGCAGTCTATATCTGTAGATCAAAAAATTTTTCAAGGATTTCAAGGGTATAACTCAATTAAAAAATCTCAACTTGAATCAGGACAAGCAATGCTTAAGTTGAAAAATACTGAACAACAAATTTTATTAAAATCTGCCTTTGTTTATTATGACTTGATTTATAAAATTAGAAGTAAACAATTTAATTTAACCAATGTCGATTTATTCGAAAGACAAGTTGAAACAGATCGTTCTAGATTACAAAAAGGTGAAATCACCCTAACGGACTTAGCTCAATCAGAATCCTCACTTGCTGGTGCTAATGCTAAATTAATTACAGCGGATACAGAATTTTTTACAGCCAAAAGTAATTTTGAAAGAATTATTAGATTGCCTTCACCAAACAATATTCTGGAAGATAATATTAATGATAATTTAAATTTAAATTTTCCTCAAGATTTAAATACCGCTTTAACTTTTTCAGAAAAAAATAATTTAAAAATTCTTCTTGCTAAACTTGATTATGAAATTGCGGAAAAAAATGTAAGCATTGAAAAATCTAAATTTTCTCCCTCAGCATCAGTTAATTATACGCAGTCTAAAAATAAAGATTATAGCTCTTCCGTTGATAAAACAGACCAAGAGACACTCAAAGCCACAATAACAGTGCCCCTCTTTAGTGGAGGAAAAAACTATTCTTTGTTAAAAAAAACAAAATTCAAAAAAAAACAAAGTGGTTTAATTCTACAAGACACAATGAGTGAGGTAAAAACTGATACTGCGAATTCATGGTCAGTTTATCAATCGTCACAAAGCATTTTAGAAGCAACACAAGCTCAAGTTAAAGCAGCTGAAATTGCAAACGAAGGTATTACTTTAGAATATGATTCAGGCAATACAAGAACTACTCTAGAAGTTATCCAGTCAAGGAGCCTGCTTTTAGATGCAAGGATAGCTAATGCTAAAGCAGAAAGTAATTTTGCGATATCTAAATTTGAACTATTAGCTGTTCTTGGCGAGCTAACCCTAGAAAAAATTAAAAAATCCTAAATTACAACCTTTTTAGCCTTCATTTTATTGCTTGTAAAAAAAGAACAAAATGTGTACATTTAAATCAACGATTCGATCAACCAAAAGGATATAAAATGATAAAAAATAACTTAAAAGTAGTAAAATCAGACAGTAAAAAAGAGCAAGAACTAAAAGAAAAAAATAAAGCCTTAGAAGCCGCTATTAGCCAAATAGACCAAAATTTCGGTAAAGGTTCAGTAATGAAACTTGGCCAGCAACAAGCATTAGACATTGAGGCAGTTTCCACAGGTTCTCTAAGCCTAGATTTAGCTCTTGGTATTGGAGGCTTGCCCAAAGGCAGAATTATAGAAGTCTATGGACCAGAATCATCAGGAAAGACAACTTTAGCACTTCAAGTATTAGCTGAAGCTCAAAAAAAAGGTGGAATATGCGCTTTTGTTGACGCTGAGCATGCACTTGATCCTATTTACGCAAAAAAGCTAGGCGTAAAAACGGGTGAGTTATTAATTTCTCAGCCAGACACAGGCGAACAAGCTTTAGAAATAGCAGATACACTAATTAAATCTGGATCAATATCAGTACTTGTTATCGATTCAGTTGCTGCCCTTACACCAAAAGCTGAATTAGAGGGTGAAATGGGAGATCATCATGTTGGACTTCAATCAAGATTAATGAGCCAGGCTCTAAGAAAAATAACTGGATCTGTTTCTAAATCAAACACAATGGTTATATTCATAAATCAAATAAGAATGAAAATCGGCGTCATGTTTGGAAGCCCTGAGACTACATCGGGAGGAAATGCTTTAAAATTCTACTCATCAGTAAGATTAGACATTCGAAGAATTGGCGCGATAAAAGATAAAGATGAAATTATCGGAAACTCAACTAGAGTCAAGGTAGTTAAAAATAAAGTTGCACCACCGTTTAAAGTAGTAGAATTTGATCTTATGTACGGCAAAGGAATTAGCAAGACAGGTGAACTTGTGGATCTCGGTGTTAAAGCCGGCGTTGTAGAAAAAGCAGGTGCTTGGTATGCTTATAAAGGTGAAAAAATTGGTCAAGGCAGAGAAAATGCTAAAATCTTTTTAGAGCAAAATCCTAAAGCTGCTGAAGAAATTGAAAAAACAATTAGAGATCAAGCTACGGCAGTAAGAGAAGCACTAGACGGAAATCCTGCTGCTAAAGAAAAAGATTCTGAAAATAATTTGTTAGATAAAAAAAATTTAGCAGAAGATAAGAAAGACACAGTAGAAGATAAAAAAGAAACAACTGACACAGAAAAAAAATAAAAATTACAGACGTTATCTCAGCGAAAGGCTTTAAAAAGCCTTTCGTGTCCCTTTTTTTAATTTTCCTAAAAAATAAAAATACAACTTGAAATTACATTACGGAATTTTTTTCTGTATACTGAAAATTAAGAGTGTAGTTAAATTTAATATAAATAAAAAACAGGGGGGAAACAATGAGTGCACAAACTAAAAGTGCGAAAATGTCATCTTCCATAGATACTTCACATCTTAAAGTTAAATTTCCATTTAAATCTAAGTATGGAAATTTCATTGGTGGAAAATTTGTAGAACCAAAATCGGGTAAATATTTTGACAATACAACGCCAATTACAAATGAAGTTATCTGTCAGGTGCCACGATCAAACGAAAAAGATGTTGAGTTTGCTTTAGACGCAGCTCACGCAGCATTTCCTACATGGGGAAAGACTTCTATTGGTGAAAGATCTAATATTCTTTTAAAAATAGCTGATGTAATAGAAAAAAACTTAAATTTACTAGCTACAGCAGAATGTCTTGATAATGGTAAGCCAATCAGAGAATGTATGGCTGCAGACTTACCACTAGTTGTCGATCATTGGAGATACTTTGCAGGAGTAATTAGAGCTGAAGAAGGCTCTATAGGAGAGATAAGTAACGACGAATACTCTTATCATGTTCCGGAACCACTTGGTGTAGTTGCTCAAATTATACCGTGGAACTTTCCACTTTTAATGGCTACTTGGAAACTAGCTCCAGCTTTAGCCGCAGGAAACTGTGTTGTGTTAAAACCAGCTGAACAAACTCCAGCGTCTATTTTGCTTTTAATGGAGCTAATTGGTGATTTACTACCGCCAGGAGTTCTTAATATTGTTAGTGGTTATGGTTTGGAAGCTGGAAAACCCTTAGCATCTTCTAAAAGAATTAGAAAGATTGCCTTTACAGGCGAGACAACTACTGGACGTTTAATCATGCAATACGCTGCACAAAACATAATTCCAATAACATTAGAGCTAGGAGGAAAATCTCCGAACGTATTCTTTGAAGATGTTATGGATAAAGACGATGCCTTCTTTGACAAATGTTTAGAAGGTTTTACTATGTTTGCGCTTAACAACGGAGAAGTTTGTACTTGTCCGAGCAGAGCTTTAATTCAAGAATCTATTTATGATAAATTCATGAAGAGAGCTTTAGAAAGAGTGAAGGCAGTCAAGCAAGGAAATCCTTTACAAATGGATACCATGTTAGGAGCGCAAGCTTCTCTAGAACAAATGGAAAAAATAAAATCTTACTTAGATTTAGGTAAGAAAGAAGGTGCTAAAGTTTTAGCTGGAGGAAATGTTGCCAAACTAAATAGTGGTTTAGAAAAAGGAAACTATATTGAAGCAACTGTTTTTGAAGGAAAAAATGATATGCGTATATTCCAAGAGGAAATCTTTGGACCAGTAGTTTCGGTTACTACGTTTAAAGATGAAGCAGATGCACTTAAAATTGCAAATGACACTCTCTATGGTCTAGGTGCAGGTGTTTGGACTAGAAATGGTAACATTGCTTATAGAATGGGTAGAGGAATACAAGCAGGTAGAGTTTGGACAAATTGTTACCACGCTTATCCAGCTCATGCTGCATTTGGAGGATACAAACAATCTGGTATCGGTAGAGAAACTCATAAAATGATGTTGAATCATTATAGACAAGTAAAAAATTTACACGTGTCCTATAGTGAAAGTAAACTAGGTTTTTTTTAAAAAATATATTATAGTGGCCCGTACTCATTACGGGCCATATAAACATGAAAGTTTCCGCAACACTATCTGCAATAAAATTACTTAATGATTTAAAAAAAGTTCATGGAAATGATCTTTTATTTCATCAGTCAGGTGGATGTTGTGATGGGAGTGCACCGATGTGTTTTCCGGCAAAAGAATATCAAGTAGGCGATGGTGATATAAAATTAGGTGAAATTGACGGTACACCATTCTACATGAATGAAGACCAGTACAAGACTTGGAAGCACACAGACCTTACTATTGATGCGATTAATGGCATGGGTGGCATGTTTTCATTAGACAATGGAACAGGCCGACGATTTCTCACTAAATCAGAAGTTTGCATAGTAGAAGACGATAAAAATTAAAAGAAATCAGTATTTAGACTTATAGACAACTTAAAAAATATCTGTATTTATTGAGTTATGAGCCAGATTTTATTAACTGATGTAAGAAAAATATTCTTAGAATATTTTAAAAAAAACAATCATCAAGTTATAGAATCTAGCAATTTAGTTCCTAATAACGACCCAACATTAATGTTCACTAACTCAGGCATGGTTCAGTTCAAAAATGTTTTTACTGGTCTTGAAAAAAAACCTTTCAAATTAGCTACTACAGCCCAAAAATGTGTTCGTGCAGGAGGTAAACACAATGATTTAGAGAACGTGGGATACACACCAAGGCACCATACTTTTTTTGAAATGTTAGGAAATTTTTCATTTGGAGACTATTTTAAGGAACAAGCCATTCAACATGCGTGGAACTTACTAACTAAAGAATTTAAACTACCTAAAGAAAAATTATTAGTCACAGTTTATTCAGAAGATGAAGAATCTTACAATCTTTGGAAAAAAATTGGTGGTTTTAGTGATGATAAAATTATCAGAATATCTACATCTGACAACTTCTGGTCAATGGGAGACACTGGTCCGTGCGGACCGTGCTCTGAAATTTTTTATGATCATGGTGATAAATTAAAGGGTGGACCTCCAGGTAGTGCAGACGAAGATGGAGATAGATTTATTGAAATCTGGAATCTAGTCTTCATGCAGTATGAACAAATTTCAAAAGATAAAAGGATTGATTTACCTAGACCATCTGTTGATACAGGTATGGGGTTAGAAAGAATGACAGCAGTACTTCAAGGCACACACGACAATTACAACATTGATCACTTTAAAAAAATTATAAGTGCCTCATCAAACATTACTAAAACTTCTATTAATGATAAAACAATTGCTAGTCATAGAGTGATTGCTGATCACTTAAGAGCAAGTAGTTTTTTAATTGCAGAAGGAATACTCCCCTCCAACGAAGGCCGCGGTTACGTGCTTAGAAGAATTATGAGAAGAGGAATGCGCCATGCTCATACGTTAGGTAGTAAGAATCCAATCTTCTTTAAACTTTTTGAAACTCTCTTAAACGAAATGTCAGAAAGCTATCCTGAACTTAAAAGAGGAAAAGATTTAATTGAAGAAACATTTAAAAATGAAGAGGAAAAGTTCTCGTCACTATTAGAGCGTGGAATTAAAATATTAGATGAAAATTTAGAAAAAGTTAAAAATAAAATTTTACCTGGTGAAGTAGCATTTAAACTTTATGATACCTACGGTTTTCCACTAGACTTGACTGCAGATATTTTAAGAGGAAAAAATATTATTGTAGACAATGCTGGTTTTAAAAAATCTATGGAGAAGAGTAAACAATTAGCAAGAGCTAACTGGAAAGGCTCGGGTGATAAATCGGTTGAAGAAAAATGGTTTAAAGTTAGAGAAGAATTGAATGCAACAGAATTTTTAGGATATGAACACGACAAAGCTGAAGGAGTTATTTTAAGAATAGCAAAAGATAATGAATTTATTAAAGAGGCAAAAACTGGCGACGAGATTGAAATAATAACTAATCAAACCCCTTTCTACGGTGAGTCAGGTGGACAAGTAGGAGATCAAGGTATCATTAGTACAAATAAATCAAAGATTATTATTAAAGATACTTTAAAAAAAATGGGGGACCTACACGTTCATTTGGGAAAAATAGACTCCGGATCTATTAAAGTAGGTGAGACAGTCAACCTAGAGATTAATAAAGAAAAGAGAAACAATGCAAGAGCATATCACTCAGCCACCCACTTACTACACGAAGCTTTGAGAAGAACCCTCGGTAAACACGTTACCCAAAAAGGCTCATTAGTAAGCCCAGAAAAATTAAGATTTGATTTTAGTCACAACAAACCTATTGAAAGCAGCGAGATTAGTAAAATTGAAAAATTTGTAAATGATATGGTTGTAGCGTCAAGCGAGGTAAAGACTCGAATAATGACACCTAAAGAGGCCGTAGAAAATGGTGCTTTAGCTTTGTTTGGAGAAAAATATGGAGACGAAGTTAGAGTTCTTTCAATGGGAAAAGAAGGTAATTCTTTTTTTTCTACGGAATTATGCGGGGGGACACATGTTAAAAATATAAAAGATATCGGTAAATTTAAAATTATTAGCCAATCATCCATAGCATCAGGGATAAGAAGAGTAGAAGCTCTTAGGGGCAAACAGCTTGAGAGTTATGAAAAATATAAAGAAGAGAATAAATCTAATAAAGAAAAAAACCTAACCGAAGAGATTAACACTGTTAAAAAAGAATTACAGTTATTGGGCGTCACTTCAAATTACAATGAAGATATAGAATTAAGTGAAAATTTAAAAAATTTAACAAAACAAATTAAACAAATTAAGATTAAAAATATAATTAACGATAAAACCAAAAATATAGTCAAAGATAAAAAGATAAATAGCTTTATTTTAAGGTATCAAGTTCTTACTGATTTACCATCAAAAGAATTAAGAAATATAGTAGAACAAGGTAAAAAAGAAATTATCGAAGGTGTGATATTTGCATTTAGTATTTTTGAGGGTAAAGTTGGAGTGGCAGTTGGAGTTACCAAAAAATTAACAGAAAAATTTGATGCTGTGACTCTTGTTAAGCAAGCTGCAGAAATCTTAGGAGGTAAGGGCGGGGGCGGAAGAACAGACTTTGCTCAAGCAGGTGGGGGAGATCAAAATAAAATTGAAGAAGCTTTTGAAGCTTTAAATAAAAAAATTAATTAAGTTTTTTTTTTAAATTAGAATTTATTTGCTCGAGAAATTCATTAGTAGTTAAATACTTAGCTGATTTATCAATTAATATAGCAAGATCTTTTGTCATGAACCCACTTTCTACAGTCTCGACACAAACAGTTTCTAATGTTTTTGAAAAATTAATCAAATCGTTGTTGCCATCTAATTTACCTCTGTGGGCCAAACCTCTGGTCCAAGCGAAAATAGATGCAATCGGATTAGTGGAAGTTTCTTTCCCTTGCTGATGTATTCTATAGTGTCGAGTTACCGTACCGTGCGCTGCTTCAGCTTCAACGATTTTTCCATCGGGTGACATCAAAACACTCGTCATTAAGCCTAATGAACCAAAACCTTGAGCAACTGTATCGGACTGGACATCTCCATCGTAATTTTTACAAGCCCAAATATAAGCGCCATTCCATTTCATTGCACATGCAACCATGTCATCAATTAAGCGGTGTTCATATGTTATATTTGCATTTTTAAATTTTTTAGAAAATTCTTTTTGAAATATCTCTTCAAACAAGTCCTTAAATCTTCCATCGTAAGCTTTTAAGATAGTATTTTTAGTTGATAAATAAACAGGCCAATTTCTTTGCAGGCCGTAGTTCATGCAAGATCTGGCAAAATCTCTAATTGACTCATCTAAGTTGTACATTGACATCGCAACACCAGGCCCAGGAAAATCAAAAACTTTAAATTCTTTTTTTTCTTTCCCATCTTCAGAAGTCCATTTAACTTCCATTTTACCTTTACCTGGCACTAAGAAATCGGTCGCTCTATATTGATCTCCAAAAGCATGTCTTCCAATCACAATAGGTTTTGTCCATGTAGGAACTAGTTTAGGAATATTTGCACATATAATCGGCTCTCTAAAAACTGTTCCACCTAATATATTTCGTATCGTTCCATTAGGAGATCTCCACATTTTTTTTAGATTAAATTCTTTTACTCTTTCCTCATCAGGAGTTATCGTTGCACATTTAATGCCCACACCAAATTTATTTATTGCATTTGCAGAATCTATAGTTATTTGATCTGAGGTTTTATCTCTGCTTTCTACACTTAAGTCATAATATTTTATATCCAAGTCTAGATAAGGTGAAAT
>CAJQTN010000024.1 GCA_905620505.1 uncultured Pelagibacteraceae bacterium | reverse complement strand
GCTTCCATAAGGTTTCCAAGATCTTTTCGAAATCTATCTTTGTCTAATTTTTTATCTGTTTTTAGATCCCACAACCTGCATGTATCAGGACTAACTTCATCTGCCAAAATTATTTCGTTTGCTTCTTTATCCTTATTCCAAATTCTTCCGTATTCTATTTTAAAATCGACTAGTTTTATCCCAACACCTCTAAAAATTCCCTGTAGTATATCGTTAATTCTTAATGACATTTTATCTATAGATTTAATTTCTTTTTCAGCAGCCCATTCAAAAGAGTAAATATGTTCTTTTGAGATTAAAGGGTCTCCTAATTCATCATCTTTTAAATAATATTCTAACAATGGCTTTTCCAGAACCGTTCCCTCAGAAATACCCAATCTTTTGGTTAAAGAACCCGTTGCTATATTTCTTATTACAAACTCTATAGGAATAATTTTAACTTCTTTGACAAGTTGTTCACGCATATTCAATCTTTTGACAAGATGAGTTTTGATTCCACATTGAGCCAATGAGTTCAGCAGGTATTCAGATATTCTATTATTTAAAACTCCCTTACCTTCAATGCTGGCCTTTTTTAAAGCGTTAAAAGCAGTTGCGTCATCTTTAAAATGTTGGATAACTAAACCATTTTTATTTGTTTCGTAAATAATTTTAGCTTTACCTTCGTATAATTTTTTACCTTTATTCATAAGGATCTATTTTTTTAAACTTCTTTTGAAAATTATATTAATTCTTTTTGTGTGGTAACTAAAATCAAAAAGCTTTTTTAATTTATTAACAGGAAGTTTTTTGTTAATTTTAGGATCATTTGCAATATTTTCATAAAATGAGGACCCATTATTCCATGATTGCATAGCATGCTTCTGAACTAATCCATAAGCCACCTCTCTGGTGAATCCAACGGAAGTTAATTCTATTAAAACTCTTTGTGAAAAAAATAGACCATTAGTTAAGTTTAAATTTTTCAGCATATTTTTTGGGTATATGTTTAAATTTTTTATAACTCCATTTAATCTTGTTAGAGCAAAGTCTAAAGTTGTAGTTGCGTCTGGGCCTATATTTCTCTCAACAGCCGAATGAGAAATATCTCTCTCGTGCCAAAGAGCTACATTTTCCAACGCAGGTATTACAGCTGATCTCACCATTCGCGCTAGACCAGTTAAATTTTCACTCAAAATAGGATTTTTTTTATGTGGCATAGCGGAAGATCCTTTTTGTTTTTTACCAAAAAATTCTTCAACTTCTAAGACCTCTGTTCTTTGCAGGTGTCTAATTTCTGTTGCCAATCTTTCGATTGAACTAGCTATTATTCCTAACGTTGAAAAAAATTGAGCATGTCTGTCACGTGGAATAATTTGAGTTGATATAGGTTCAACTTTTAGTTTTAATTTTTTTGCAACATAAATTTCGACTCTAGGATCTATATTAGCAAAAGTTCCAACCGCACCTGATATTGCGCATGTTGAAATCTCATTAATAGAATTCTCTAGTCTTTTTTTATTTCTTAAAAATTCTTGATAAAAGGTCAACATTTTTAAACCAAATGTTGTTGGTTCAGCATGAATTCCGTGACTTCTTCCTATGCATAAAGTTTTTTTATGTTTAAGAGCTTGCTTTCTAATAGATGCTAATAAATTTTTAATGTCATCTAAAAGAATTTTACCTGACTGTTTTAATTGTAAGTTAAAACAAGTATCTAATACATCAGATGACGTCATTCCTTTGTGAAGAAATCTTGCTTCTTTTCCTGCTTTTTCCGTTATTGATGTTAAAAAAGCTATAACATCGTGTTTAACTGTTTCTTCAATCTTTAAAATTCTGCCAACGTTAATTTTTGCTTTTGATCTAACTTTTTTAACCACACCTTTCGGAATAATATTTAATTTTTCCATAGACTCTGCAGCGGCTAGTTCGATATCAAGCCAGATTTTATATTTGTTTTCATCTTTCCAAATATTTCTTAGTTCTTTTCTTGAATATCGATCAATCATACGGAATAAGGTGGGTGGTTTAATTCTTTTTTTGATAATGTAAAAATTTCATATCCTGTTTCAGTTATACCTACAGTGTGCTCAAATTGAGCTGATAATTTTTTGTCTTTTGTTACTGCTGTCCATCCATCATTTAACATTTTAGCTTCATATTTACCTTCATTAATCATCGGTTCTACTGTGAATATCATACCAGGTTTGAGTTTAGGACCAGTTCCTTTTTTTCCGTAATGTAGAATGTTAGGCTCCTGATGAAATTTTTTCCCAATTCCATGTCCACAGAAATCTCTCACAACTGAAAACCCTTCTTTCTCCACATAAGTTTGTATGGTTGAACCAATATCTCCTAGAGATGTTTTTTTATTCAAGATCTTAATAGCTTTCATCATTGAGCCATAAGTGACCTCTATTAATTTTTGCGCCTTAATAGAAACTTCACCTACATAAAACATTCGGCTTGTATCACCATGCCAACCATTTTTAAATGATGTTACGTCAACATTAATTATATCTCCATCGATTAAAGTTTTGTTTCCAGGTATGCCGTGACATATGGTGTGGTTTGGTGAAGTGCAACATGATTTAGGAAACCCTCTGTAAAACAGTGGAGCAGAGCAAGCACCATTATCGTTAATAAACTCATAACACAAACTATCTATCTGGTTTGTTGTGATTCCTGGTTTTATTATTTTAACAACTTCATCTAATGCTCCAGCTGCTATTATTCCTGCAGCTCGTGTGCGCTCAAATGCTTCCTGAATATCATCACTCATTAATTTGAAATTTAATTTTTTTGTTTAGTATTATTCCTTTTGACAAAAATTTACAATCATAGCAAAGAATTTTTACGTTATGTTTTATAGCTTTTATTAATGTTTTTGAATATTCAGGATCTATATCTTTTGCAATCATAAATTTATCACAGTCTTCTCTCTGAATCACAAAGAGAAGATATGATTTAAAACCTTTTTTTGTAGCATTTATCAGCTCATTTAAATGTTTTGTTCCCCTAGAGGTAACTGAATCTGGAAATTCTGCAATTTTAGATTTTCTTTTTAAGGTTACATTTTTAACTTCAAGAAATGATTTAGTTTTCCCATCCTCTAAATAAAAATCAAATCTTGTATTTTTACCAAAAACCTGTTCACTTTTAATTATAATATTTTTACTGAAACCTTTAATTAAATTTTTTTCTAAAGCATCGTTAACAATTTTATTAGTTAAATGTGTATTTACACCAACTTTAAAACCTTTATCCTCCATTATTTCTAAAGTGTATTTTAATTTTCTTTTTTTATTATCTGATTCAGTTAACCAGACTTTATTGTTCTTATTTAATAGACCCATCATTGAACCTGAATTTGCACAGTGAACGGTAATTATTTTATTGTTTACAGAAATGTCTGCAAGGAAACGTTTATATCTTTTTACAAATAGTCCTGATATTAATGGATTCTTAAAATTCATAATTTTTACAAATGAAAAAAGCTAAAAAAAAAGTTAAAGCAGCAATTCTCATTATAGGCAATGAAGTTCTATCAGGTAGAACACAAGATTTAAATGTTTCATTTATTTCAAATTGGTTAAATATTAATTGCGGAATATCAGTGGCAGAAGTGAGAATTATTCCAGATATAGAAAAAAAAATCATCTACAACGTTTTAGAGTTAAGTAGAAAGTTTAATTACATTTTCACAACTGGTGGTATCGGTCCCACACATGACGATATTACAGCTTTATCAATTTCAAAAGCTTTCAAAGTCAAATATGAATTTAATAAAGAGGCCTACTCAATATTAGAGAAATACTACGGAAAAAAAAATTTTAACAACGGAAGAAAAAAAATGGCCAAGATGCCGAAGGGTTCGTCTTTGATTTACAACCCATCTAGTGCTGCTCCTGGATTCAAAATAAAAAATGTTTTGTGCTTACCGGGCGTTCCATCAATCTTGAAATCTATGATAGGAAATTTAAAAAAATATTTAGTTAAAGGCCCTGTAACCATAAGTGACTCTGTTAATCTACAAACTGTAGAAAGCTATATTTCTTTAGAATTAGAGAAATTACAAAATGAATATTTAAAAAAAGTTGATATCGGTAGCTATCCTTTTTTTAGGCTAGGAAAGGTTGGTGTCTCTGTTGTTTTGAGAACATCAAATAAAATACAGTTAAAATCTTGTTTAAAAAAACTTAATAAGATTATTAAAAATAAAAAAATTAAATTATTTAAGAAAAGTTAAAAACATCTTCGACAGATATTTTAGAAATATCATTTGTGTTATAAAGTACTTTGCTATCTAGAATTGTTACATTATCCCTTTGTGGAGAAAATTTCTCAGAGTTAGTTGGTCCAAATAAAGTTATCATCTGTATTTTAGCTAGAGAGGCCATGTGCATTACTCCATTATCAATAGTTATTATTTTTTCCAATCTTGACGCTAGTGCAGTAACAAGTGCAGGACATGAAATTTGACTTTCATGCTCTGGAAAAATTGAAGTTGGTAATTTATTTTTTATATAATTTATTAAATCAACTTCTTTTTTTTCAATAAGAAAAACTGCTATCTTACCAATAGATATATATTTTTCAGCTAGTTTAATAAAGTTATCGATTGGCCAGTTTTTTTTCCTGTACTGATTTCCTTGTGTTAGAGAAAACCCTATATAATTTGAATTAGGTAGCAATTTTTTTGCTTCTTCAATATATTTTTTTGGAAGTGACTTTAAACTAAAATCAACTTTTTTTATTTTCATATTAAAAAAAATCTCTAAATTTGATAATATAAATATTGATATATTCTTTCCTTTATTTAAATAGTCTTTTTTTCTTGTGCAAAAAATAAAGTTAAAGGTAGAAGAAAAAAAATTACTGCAAGGAATTTGTTTCAAAACAAGGGTATTCCGTAGTTTTGATTGAAGGTCAATTATTAGGTCAAACTTCTCTAAATTTTTTTCTTTAATCTTTTTTTTAATTTTTAATAAGTGCCACCACCTAAATCCAAAATACTCTAAATCAAGATCTACCGTGTTTAGATTAACATTGAACTCTTTTAATTTTTCATTAAAATGATTTTGATGCGCTCCTATGTAAAAAAAAACACAGTTTTTAAAGTGATTCTTGAGTGATAAAATTAGAGGAAATAACTGAATAGCATCACCCAATCCGCCTCCAGAATTATAAATCAATATTTTTTTAAACATATTTATTTCTCTAATCCTTAAATCTTATAATTTAATAAATCTTTATATTAAATAATTTAATGCCCTCTTGCTAAAATTGATATACACAAAAGGCCTAAAAAATAATTAAACATCACAAAACATAAATTGACAAAAACAACGTTAGCTTCATTCGTAAAATCCATTGGTTTTAATGCGCAAGATTATATGCCAAAAGAAGGAGCGTCTTTTTCATTGTTTAGAGTTGAAATATTATCAGGTTTAACAGTTGCTTTAGCTTTAGTACCAGAGGCTATAGCGTTTGCATTTGTTGCTGGCGTAGCCCCTTTGTCAGGTTTATATGCTGCTTTTATAGTTGGTATAATTACTGCTCTAGTTGGCGGTCGGCCTGGAATGATTTCAGGGGCAACAGGTGCCCTAGCAGTTGTTATGGTTTCTTTAGTTATGGATCATGGCGCTCAATATTTATTTGCAACTGTTGTTTTGATGGGAATAATTCAATTAATAGCAGGCATCTTTAAATTAGGAAAGTTTATTAGAATGGTTCCTCAACCAGTGATGTTAGGATTTGTAAATGGATTAGCAATAGTAATTGGTATTTCTCAAATTAATCAATTTAAAACAATTAACGCAACAGGTGAGTCTGCTTGGATAACAGGAAATACTTTAATTTACTCAATTGGATTTGTTGTTTTAACCATGTCTATAATTTGGTTGCTACCTAAGTTGACAAAAGCACTTCCCTCAACACTAGTTGCAATTTTATCTACAACCATTTTAGTTTTAGCCTTTAAAATTGATATTCCAAGTGTTGGTGATCTTGCAAGTGTTAAAGGTGGTCTGCCAAATTTTTTAATACCAGATGTACCGTTAGATTTTACAACATTAAAAATAATTTTTCCCTATGCGTTTATATTGGCAGCTATTGGACTGATAGAAAGTTTATTGACACTAAACTTAGTTGGTGAAATCACAAACAAAAGGGGTGGAGCAAGTCAAGAATGTTTAGCCCAAGGTTTAGCGAACACAGTTACAGGTTTTTTTGGAGGAATGGGTGGTTGTGCGATGATTGGACAATCAATGATCAATGTTAAATCTGGCGGGAGAACACGTATTGCTGGAATTGTATCAGCTTTATTTTTATTGTTATTTATTTTGTACACATCTTCTTTAATTGAATTAATCCCCATTGCTGCATTAGTTGGTGTAATGTTTATGGTTGTTATCGGAACTTTTGCATGGAATTCATTAAAGATACTTTTTTTAGTCCCAAGAAGTGATGCTCTAGTAATTATTCTTGTTACTGTTGTTACAGTTGTTGAAGATTTAGCGGTAGCTGTAATTGTAGGTGTAATCGTCTCAGCGTTAGTTTTTGCCTGGAAGTCAGCCTCAAGAATTAGAGCAATTGAAAGACCATCTATAAGAGAGAAGGGTGCTAAGGTTTATGAAATAGAAGGACCTCTTTTTTTTAGTTCAACAAATAGTTTTATAGAAATTTTTAAACCATCTGAAGATCCCGATGTTATCATTATTGATTTTGCTAGGTCAAAAGTAATTGATCAGTCTGCTTTAAAAGCCATTGAAGATATTGCTGATAAATATAATAGTATTGGAAAAAAAGTGAAACTTAGACATTTAACACGTGATTGTCACAAACTGCTTAGTAGAGCAGGGCAACTCGTTGTCGATAGTGATGATGATCCTGATTACGGTGTAGCCGTTGATTATGATGTTAAATTAGGAATTTTTGGAAAATAGATTGCTGGAAAAACTTTTAATCACCATAACTTTTTATGCCAGATTATATTCATAATTTTTTAAATATTTTAAAAAATTAATAGAAAAAAAACATGATTACAAAACGAATTAGTTACCTCGATGGATTACGTGGCGTTGCTATCTTATGTGTTATTTTTTTCCACGCATACTCTTATTGGGGGGCAGTAGAAACTTTTGATCAATCTAAATTACTTAGAATTTTTTTTAGCTACGGATTTTTTGGTGTTTATTTGTTTTTTGCTATATCAGGCTACGTGATTTATATGAGCATGAATCTAAATAAATCTAGCAACATGTTAACGTTTGGTTTTTCACGTTACCTGAGACTTGCACCGTTAATGTTTGTCGCTAGCGTATTGTTGTATCTTAGCTCTTTTCTAATACCAGAAAGACCAATAGGAAGTGCAAACCTACAAGATTTTTTGCCCAGTATTCTCTTTATGCAACCAGGTCTCCTCACAAAAATTTTAAGTGTTGATATCCAAGTCCTTGATGGATCTTTTTGGTCTCTCTTTATAGAGGTTAAGTTTTATTTTCTTTCTGCAATATTATTCTTTGTGTTTAAAGACAAAGAGTTGAAAGGGCTGCTGATACTTTACATCTTATACTTGTTACTTACGATTTTAGTTAAACTTGGAATCGAACAAAGTTATGTATTGCTAACTAAGAAATTTTTAGCATTTTTAGGTGTTAATTATTACGGGTGGTTTTTGCTTGGCATTTATTCATATAAATACACACACCGCTTGTCTGCTCGTCATATTTACTCGGTAGTTTTAATAGCACTAATTACTGTACCAGCACAAAGCATGATGCACGGTGGTAGTGTAGCAATCTTAATTGCTTCAGCCGTAACGGTTTTATTGTTCATCGCTCCATTGTTTAATAGAAGTCTTAG
This sequence comes from uncultured Pelagibacteraceae bacterium, assembly GCA_905620505.1. Lineage (GTDB taxonomy): Bacteria > Pseudomonadota > Alphaproteobacteria > Pelagibacterales > Pelagibacteraceae > Pelagilacustribacter. The sequence goes on along the minus strand of CAJQTN010000024.1, from coordinate 39,906 downwards.
ATACATTCTATCGTCTAAAGTATTATTATTTTTTGGTTTTGTTTCTTACCCACTCTACTTGATTCATCAAAATCTAGTGACCGGTTTAGCTATAAAGCTTCATAATTCTGGATTGGAGCTACCAAGTTTTGTTTATCCATTACCATTTATTGTCTTAGTAATTTTAGTGGCTTTTCTAATGGCAAAATTAGAGCCTTCTATAAAAACTTTATTACTAAAAATAATTCCAAATAAAATTTTTAACATGAGCTTAACACGAAAGTAACAATTCCTTCCCGTACAACCTTATTAATTAACCATAAAAGCCAATTCACTTGGTACCTCTCAATAAAAAGAGGGAAGGTTGAGGGAAGGGAAAACTTTCCTTGATGTAGCTTTTATCGTGTACTATATAAGTGACTGATAACAACAGAAAGAACGTGCCCTCGTGGTGAAATTGGTAGACACAAAGGACTTAAAATCCTTGCCCATTGGGAGTGCCAGTTCGAGTCTGGCCGAGGGCACCAAAAAAAATGATTAAATTCCATTTTACTTTTGATAAAAATAAAAATTCTCAAGATTTAAAAAAAAAACTTTTAAAAAGATACCAAAACAATTCAGCAAAAATGTCTGATGTCATAGTAGTTGCTGGAGGAGATGGTTATATGCTCAATTCTTTAAAGAAATATTTAAAATATAAAAAACCATTTTATGGAATAAATTGCGGTACATACGGTTTCCTTATGAACAGATATCTTTCAAAGAATTTAGAAAAAAAAATAATAAAGGCAAAAAAAACTGTAATAAATCCACTTCAAATACTTAGTTGTAATAGTAAAATTCATAAAAAAATATTGATCGCTGTAAATGAAATTTCACTTTTTAGGCAAACTAAACAGACTGCATCTTTAAAACTGGAAGTCGGAAATAAAACAATAATTAAAAAATTAATCGGTGATGGTGTGCTTATTTCCACACCTGCAGGCAGCACCGCTTATAATTTATCCTTACACGGACCAATCCTTTCACTTAACTCTGGTAAATTAGCCATAACTCCAATTAGTCCCTTTAGGCCAAGAAGATGGAAAGGAAAAATTATTTCTAATACAGTAAAAATAAAACTCACCAACCTTGATCCAAAAAAGAGGCCAGTAGCAGCCGTTGCTGACAACATTGAAATTCGAAATATTAAATCTTTAATTGTAAAAACTAATAAAAATATTAATTTAACTTTACTCCACGATAAAGAGAGAAGTTTAGTAAAAAGAATAAAAATTGAACAACTTAGAAGAAATTTTAATTAGAACTTACTTTGTGGTGCCCCTTGTCCGATTCGAACAGACCACCTACTGATTACAAATCAGTTGCTCTACCAAATGAGCTAAAGGGGCTTACGCGAGTTAATATTATAAAACTCTATTTCATTCAAGCCCCATTTCGACTTGATGCTTGCTTGAATATACAGAAATTAGTGAATAATTTTAAAAGATCAATTTATTGCAAGGACTTAGCTAAATTCTTTGACGTAGGCAGAATGAAGAAATTGATAGACAGTTCTAAAACAAGTCATATTTTTTTATGGAGATTGTACGCAATCTCTAAAGTGATAAATAACTTTAAAATACAATAAAAATGAAAAAAAATTATAATAATTTTGCCCAGTAAGTAGGTGGTTTTTATAATTAAATATTTTCAAATTATATTTGAATAATAAATATTAGAGGCGATTAAGAACGTTGAGAAATAAAAAAATAAAAATAAAGTATTTTTGTAATTAAATTTTAATTTTGTTTTAAATACCAATAAGGCAAAAATTACTATGATGGGATCAAAATATTCTTGCATTAAAGGCCATACTAATAGAGCAATAAAAAAAAAGAAAAATAAAATTAACATATTGTAAATTTTATTATCTAAAAATAAAACAATTATTAACCAAGAAAAGCAAAACGAAACATAAGTAAATATTTCTTGACTTGTAATACTTGAGAATAAAAATAATGAGATTTTGTGAACCAGACCTAAACCAATCCAGTAATTATCAACTGTATAATATTTAAAACTATAATTTAAAATTATAAAAAAAATATACAATAATGGTATTAACAAGTGTAAATAATTAATTTTTTTTGAAAAAAATTCTTTTATAGTTACAAAAAAGCTTTTTTCTCTCATGAATAAGAATGGAAAAAAGTAAAAGGCAATTATCGTAGAAGCATAGCCTAAATGATAAAAGTAAAGACTATTTACTCTAATTATGTTTGTAATAGTGTTCGGGTTAGCCATCTGTGTTGAGGTTGGGACAATTCCACCCCATATATAAAATAGATATAAATATGGAAGTGCAAATATAAAATACATCACGGCTGTTGTTATTTTAATTTTTAGATGTTTTTTTTTTAATATTATTTTTATAAACACAAGGATTGGTATAATTACTAATTTTTGATCAAAATAAACTGCAAGGGAGCTAAAAAAGATTAGAAGGAAAATATTCTTTAGAGAATAATTTTCATTACTTTGACTTATTGAAATAAAATAATTTAAAGTAATAAGTGCTGTGATTATACCATAATTTATTTCCATTCCCCAGAAAGCTGTCGTTCTGTAAAAGGGGCTAAGAAGAATTAATGAAGAAATTAATAACAATATCTCTTTGTCAATATTTTTATATTTTTTTTTCAAACAGGAATAAAAAACAATCGGTGCAATTAAAGAAAATAAAGTTATACTTAACCTATAAAAGTAAACATCATTTATAAACGGATTAAATATAATATTTATTATGTAGAGTAGTGGTGATCTATTTCCAAAAAAATCTTTGTGATTAATAGCTTGAATCAAACTGTTATTTTTAAATAATTCAAAATTATCCCACATCCAGCTCAAATCACCGTTAGGGCCACCAGAGCCTATCGAATTTTCATTTAAATAAAAGCCCAAGAAATAAGATGTGTAAATTATAGCTATAAGAAATAAAAAAATTCTTCTTTCATTTAAAGTCAACATTTTATTATTTTTTATTTATTTTATAATTTATATAGTGACAAACTATAGCAACAGTATTCGATATATTTAGACTTTCGACTTTTTTACTAATGCTAACCTTGAATTGGAAGTCTGAATGTTTTAAAGTCTGACTTCTTAGTCCAAATCCCTCGGAGCCAAACAACAAAACATTTCTACCTTCCCAGTTATGCTTTGTAAAATCTTTCTTACCAGATACATCAAATGCACTAACCCAAAAATTTTGAGATTTTAAGTATTTTAACGATGTATTGATGTTTGACTCTTTAAAAATCACCATGTGTTCCGCACCACCGCTTGCGCTTCTGTAAAGAAGTTTACTTTTAGAAGGAAAAGATCTGTCTTTGACAATTATACCATCAATATTAAACGATGCAGCAGATCTTATAATTGATCCAATATTTCTTGCATCTGTTACCTCTTCTAAAGCTAAAAAATTTATATTTTTTTTATCGGTCTCTTTTATGAAGTCTTTTAATGTTAGATCTTCTAATTGCTCAACTTCAGCAACAAGTCCTTGATGTGCAATTTCATCTCTCCCGCAAAGATTATCTAGCTCTCTTCTAGATTTATAAAAAACATGAATATTTTTAAATAAATTTAAAGATTGATTTGCTCTATTTAGGTTTTTTTGAGCGTCCTCAGTTACGAATACTTTCTCTATTTTCCTTTTTGGGTTTTTTAATGCTTCCGCAACCGCATGTTTACCTACTATTAAAAAAGTTGTTTTTTTCATAATTTTTTGCTCATTTTCTAAGTAATTAGCATATTTTAACGTAAAATGATTTATTGCATTTGAATACCAAGATGCTTATAAAACGCTTGTTGTTAAATACTTTTTAAGTTAATGGGTATCCCAATTTAAGTGTTAAGGAGGGGTACCAAAGCGGTCAAATGGGGCGGGCTGTAAACCCGTTGCCTTCGGGCTTCGAAAGTTCGAATCTTTCCCCCTCCACCAAACTTAAAGTTGAATTTAATAATGAGAGAGCGTAATAGGTTGGATAATGCGGGTGTGATTCAATGGTAGAATGCTAGCCTTCCAAGCTGGATGTAAGGGTTCGATTCCCTTTACCCGCTCCAAGAATTTTAAGTTAATTATAAATATAAAAGAAAAAGGAAAAAAAATGTCAAAAGAAAAATTCGTACGAAATAAACCGCATTGTAACATTGGAACAATCGGACACGTGGATCACGGTAAAACTACTTTAACAGCAGCAATCACAAAAGTATTATCTACAGCTGAGGGATCTTCAGCAAATTTTACTGCTTACGATCAAATAGACAAAGCACCTGAGGAAAAAGAAAGAGGTATTACTATTTCCACTGCTCACGTTGAGTATGAAACTCCTAACAGACACTATGCCCATGTCGATTGTCCAGGTCACGCTGACTACGTAAAAAATATGATTACGGGTGCAGCACAAATGGACGGAGCAATTTTAGTTGTTAATGCAGCTGACGGTCCTATGCCACAAACAAGAGAGCATATTCTTTTAGCTCGTCAAGTTGGTGTTCCATCAATTGTAGTTTTCCTAAACAAAGTTGATACAGTTAAAGATACAGAACTATTAGAACTTGTTGAGGAAGAAATTAGAGAACTTTTAACTTCTTATAAATACCCTGGGGATAAAACACCAATCATCAAAGGTTCAGCTCTAAGCGCAGTAGAGGGCAAGGATGATGAAATTGGAAAAAATGCAATTCTAGAATTAATGAAAGCAGTTGATACTTTCATTCCTCAACCTGACCGACCAAAAGACAAACCATTCCTAATGCCGGTAGAAGATGTTTTCTCTATCTCAGGCCGTGGAACAGTTGTTACAGGAAGAATTGAAGCAGGTGTTATTAAAGTTGGAGAAGAAATAGAAATCGTAGGTATCAGAGATACTAAAAAATCAGTTTGTACTGGCGTTGAGATGTTTAGAAAACTTCTTGATAGCGGTGAAGCAGGAGACAACGTTGGAATTCTTTTAAGAGGTGTTGAAAGAGAAGACGTTGAGAGAGGTCAAGTACTCTGTAAGGCTGGATCTATTACTCCTCACACTGAATTTGAAGCCCAAGCTTATATTTTGAAAAAAGACGAAGGTGGAAGACACACACCTTTCTTCACAAAGTATAGACCTCAGTTTTATTTTAGAACAACGGACGTTACTGGCGAGGTAACATTACCCACTGGTACAGAGATGGTTATGCCCGGTGATGATGGAAAATTTACTGTAAAATTAATTACTCCAATAGCGATGAATGATAATTTGAATTTTGCTATTCGTGAAGGTGGTAAAACAGTTGGAGCTGGAGTAGTAACTAAAATTTTAAAGTAAACGCTTAGGAGCGTAGTTCAATTGGTAGAGCGCCGGTCTCCAAAACCGGAGGTTGTGGGTTCGAGTCCCTCCGCTCCTGCCAAAAAAACTATAAACAAAATATGAAAAATCCTTTAAAATTTATCCAAGAAGTTAAGCAAGAAGCCTTCAGGGTTACCTGGCCTACAAAAAAAGACACTTTAACAGGCGGTCTTATGGTATTCGGTCTTGCTTCTATTGCAGCAATTTTTTTTCTTATTTTAGACCAAATATTAAGATTTTTGCTTAATTTAGTTTTAACAATAAGTTTTTAAATATGAATTGGTATATTGTTCAAGCATACTCCGGATTTGAAAAGAAAGTGGTAGAATCTATAAGGGATGTTTTAACTAAAAGTAAATTAGAAGCTCACGTAGGAGAAATTCTTGTTCCAACCCAAGAAGTAACTGAAGTTAAGAAGGGGAAAAGAACAAAAAAACAAAAAAAATATTTTCCTGGCTATATTTTAGCCCAGTTCGATTTAACGAAAGAAGTTTTTCATTTAATAAAAAATATTCAAAAAGTTAGTGGTTTTTTAGGCTCAGGAGACAAACCAACTCCTATATCTGATAAGGAAATAGAAAGAATTTTAGGATCGGTTTCTGAAAGTGCAATTAATCAAAAAAGTGGTATAAGTTTTGAAATTGGTGAAAAAGTAAAAGTATGCGATGGTCCTTTTGCTTCTTTTAACGGTTTAGTGGAAGAAATAGACGAAGAGAAATCAAGATTAAAAGTTTCTGTTTCTATTTTTGGAAGAGCTACACCAGTAGATTTAGAGTATAACCAAGTGGAAAAAAATTAATATGGCAAAAGAAATAGCAGGTTTGATAAAATTACAAATTAAAGGCGGTCAAGCTAATCCAGCACCTCCTGTGGGACCCGCCTTAGGTCAACGCGGAGTAAATATTATGGAATTTTGTAAATCTTTTAACGAAAAAACAAAATCAATGATGGGTCAACCTATCCCAGTTGTGATTACAGTATATAAAGATAAAAAATTTGATTTTATTATTAAAACACCCCCAGCTTCACATTATATAAAAGAAGCGGCAAAACTTAAGGGTGGTTCGAAAGAACCAGGAAGAACTGTAGCAGGCTCTATTACAATAAAACAAGCAGAAGAAATAGCAAAGGCCAAAATGCAAGATCTAAATGCATTTGACATTAAACAAGCTACAAAAATCATTTGTGGATCTGCAAGATCAATGGGTATTGAGGTAAAAGATTGATGAAAAAAAATTCAAAAAGATACATCGAGCTAAAAAAAAAAACAAAAGATTTTAAGTCAGCTGATCTAAATCAAATTTTAGAACTAGTTAAGAAAAATTCAACAGCAAAATTCGACGAGTCAATCGATGTTTCTATCCGTATTGGACTTAAACAATCTAAAGGAGGTGATTTCAACCTAAGAACAGTTACGCAACTACCTGCTGGCACAGGCAAAAAACTAAAAGTTGCTGTTCTATGTGAACCAGACAAAACCGAAGAAGCAAAAAAATGTGGAGCAGACATAGTTGGAGCTGAAGATTTAATTGAAAAAATTTCATCTGGTAAATTTGAATTTGATAAATTAATTTGTACACCTGGCATGATGGGGAAAATTGGTAAACATGGTAAAATTCTAGGACCAAAAGGTTTAATGCCCAACCCTAAACTTGGGACTGTTTCAACGAATATAAAAAAGTCTGTTCAAGATATAAAGAACGGTTTAATTGAAATAAAACATGACAAGGACGGTAATATAGGAACATCAATAGGAAGAAAAAGTTTCTCTTCTGAAGATTTGGTAAACAACTTAAAACATCTGATTGATTTTATTAAAAAAGAAAAACCAGACGCTATTAAAAATGAGTTTATTAAAAATATATATGTTACTTCTACCATGGGTGTTTCACACAAGGTTAGTAGCAAGGGAATCTAATTATGATGAACAAAGATACAAAAAAAAACTACATTGAAGAAATGAAGAAAATATTTTCTTCCAATGAAGCTGTGATGATAACTCATTACCAAGGCTTAAACGTTGTTCAATTAGATAAGTTACGAAAAGAACTAAGAGAAAATGGTATTTTATTTAAAATTACTAAAAATAGAATTACAAAACTAGCCATTAAAGAAACGGTATGTAAGGATCTTGAAAAGTTCTTTACAGGACCAACTGCCGCAGCCATTTCTTCCGATCCTTTTTTATCAGCAAGAATTTTGACAAAGTTTGCAAAAAGCAACGATAAGCTAAAAATTATTGCTGGCTTTATGGAAGGTAAAATTATAGATGAAGCAGAAGTAGCAAAAATAGCTAGTTTACCTACATTAAAAGAAGCTAGGTCTAATATTGTAGGAATTTTAAATGCTTCAGCTCAAAAAATAATTGGTATTTTACTTGCGCAGAGCAAAAAAATGGCTATTTTAGCGCCCGCAGAAGAAATAAAAAAATAATTTACAGGATTAAAAATGTCAGATTTAAATAAAATCATAGAAGATTTATCAAAGCTAACTGTTGTCGAGGCAGCAGAATTATCAAAACAACTTGAAGAAAAATGGGGTGTATCCGCAGCAGTGGCAGCAGCGCCAGCAGCAGCAGGTGCAGCAGCTGGAGAGGAAAAATCTGAGTTTACAGTTTTCCTTGCATCATTTGGAGAAAAAAAAATCAATGTTATTAAAGAGGTTAGAGCAATAACTGGCTTGGGTTTAAAAGAAGCAAAAGATTTAGTTGAAGCTGCCCCTAAAGAAGTTAAAGCTGGAGTTTCGAAAAAAGATGCTGAAGAAATGAAGACAAAGCTTGAAGCAGCTGGCGCAAAAGTAGAATTAAAGTAAACAAAATTTAGTTACCTTTTAGTGAAGTTTTAAAACTTTATTAAAAATTTTATTATTAATGAATTTATCTTTCACTCAAAAAAAAAGTATTCGAAAAAACTTTGGTAAGTTAATTGAAGGTTTAAAAATACCAAATCTTATCGAGGTACAAAAAAATTCTTATAATGAATTTTTAAGCTCAATATCTTTTCATGAAAATAATGACGAACTAACTAGAGGAATTCACAAAACTTTTCATAGCATATTTCCAATTGAAGACGGTAGTGACAAGGCAACATTAGAATATATTTCATACAAGTTAGAGAAGCCAAAATTTGATGTTTTAGAATGCAAACAGAGAAGTTTAACATACTCCGCTTCCTTGAAAGCAAACTTAAGACTGGTTGTTTACGATATAGACCCAGACACAAATACAAAACAAATATTATCAGCAAAAGAACAAGAAGTATTTATTGGAGAACTGCCTTTAATGACTACGAGTGGAACTTTCGTAGTAAATGGTGTTGAGAGAGTTGTTGTAAATCAAATGCACAGAAGTCCAGGAGTTTTCTTTGATCATGACAAAGGAAAGACGCACAGTAGTGGAAAATTATTATTTAACTGTAGAATTATACCCGGCAGAGGATCTTGGTTAGATTTTGAATTTGATCCGAAGGACATTCTATATTTTAGAATTGACAGGAAGAAAAAACTTCCAATTACAACTTTACTTTATGCCTTAGGAGTTACTAGAGAACAAGTGATTGAAACTTATTATTCTCAAGATCAATTTACCTACATCAAAGAAAGCAAGATGTGGAGCACTAAGTTTATCCCGGAGAATTTCAAAAGACCTATAAAATTACCCTATGATTTAATTGACGCTAAAACTAAAAAAAAATTTTTAGATAAAGGAGAAAAACTAAATTTAATTATAGCAAACAAATTAAAAGAAAAAGGACTTGGCAATATTCTTATCTCTAACAGTGAAATTATTGGAAAATATATTGCTCAAGATATAAAAGAAAAAAATGGTGAGTATATAATTAGGTCTGGTTTTGATATTACTGAAGAGTTGCTTGAAAAAATTATATTTAACGAAACCTATTCCTTTAAGCTTGTTAATATAGACCCTATTAATAAAGGACCTTATTTACTTGAAACTTTAAAAGTTGAAAAAAATATAGATAAAGGTGAAGCTTTAAATGACATTTATAGAATTTTAAGGCCCGGTGAAGCTCCAACCATAGAAGTGGCTGAACAGGTATTTAAAAATTTATATTTTAACAAAGAACGTTATGATTTATCCGAGGTAGGTAGAGTCAAGTTAAACGCTAAGTTAAATATTGAAAGAGATATTAAAGATACCGTTCTTTACAAAGAAGATATTTTAGCAATTATTCAATTCATGCTTGATCTAAGAGATGGAAAAGGAGACGTGGATGACATTGACCATCTAGGAAATAGAAGAGTGAGATCTGTTGGAGAGCTTGTTGAAAATCAATTTAGAATTGGCTTACTTAGAATGGAAAGAACTGTTAAAGAAAAAATGTCAACTTTTCTTGAAATAGAATCTGCTATGCCCCAAGATCTAGTAAATGCTAAACCAATTACAACTTCACTAAAAGATTTTTTTGCAACTTCTGCTCTTTCTCAATTCATGGATCAAACCAACCCTTTGTCAGAGATTACTCATAAACGAAGAGTTTCAGCTCTTGGACCTGGAGGTCTTACAAGAGAAAGAGCTGGTTTTGAAGTAAGAGATGTTCACCCAACTCACTACGGAAGAATATGCCCAATCGAAACTCCAGAAGGTCCAAATATTGGGCTGATCAATAGCTTGGCTACATATTGTCGTGTAAACAAATATGGATATATAGAAAGTCCATATAAAAAAATAATTAATGGCAAAGTTTCAAAAGAAGTTGATTATCTTTCTGCTATAGAAGAAGAAAAGTTTACAATCGCTCAAGCAAATTCTCCTATTAACCCAGATGGAACATTAGAAGAAGAACTCGTTTCATGTAGACATAATTTAAATTTTCTTTTAGCTAACAGAGAAAGTGTCGACTACATTGATGTGTCACCAAAACAACTAGTTTCAGTTGCCGCAGCACTTATTCCTTTTTTAGAAAACGACGACGCCAACAGAGCTTTAATGGGATCAAACATGATGAGACAGGCAGTCCCATTATTAAAACCAGAGTCACCACTGGTTGGAACAGGTATGGAGTCAGATGTGGCTTTAGACTCGGGTGTTACAATTGTCGCAAGAAGAAACGGTGTTGTCGATAAAATTGACGGAAAGCGTATTGTTGTAAAAGCAACAGATGTTAAAGATCTATCTCAGTCTGGTGTTAATATTTACAACTTATCAAAATTTAAAAGATCAAATCAAAATACATGCATTAACCAAAAACCGCTGGTTAAAGTTGGTGATTTAATTAAAACGGGTGATATTATCGCCGATGGTCCTGCCACAAAACTTGGTGAGCTAGCATTAGGTAAAAATGTAACTGTAGCTTTCATGCCGTGGCAAGGTTACAACTTTGAAGACTCAATTTTAATTTCAGAAAGATGTGTTACTGATGATGTTTTTACCTCCATTCATATTGAAGAATATGAAGCAATGGCTCGTGACACTAAGTTGGGAGCAGAAGAAGTTACAAGAGACATTCCAAACGTAAGTGAAGAAAGTTTAAGAAATTTAGACGAATCAGGAATTGTTTACGTAGGAGCGGAAGTAAAACCTGGTGATATTTTAGTTGGCAAAGTAACACCAAAAAGCGAAACATCTTCCAGTCCAGAGGAAAAATTATTAAGATCAATATTTGGAGAAAAAGCTACTGATGTTAGAGATTCTTCTCTCAAGCTTAAATCGGGTGGAGCAGGTGTTGTTATTGATGTTAGAGTTTTTAATAGACACGGTATTGAGAAAGACGAAAGATCAATTGCAATTGAAAGATCTGAAATTGAACTAGTGCAGGAAGATAAACTCGTTGAAGAAGAAATTTTAAATAGAAATATAAAACTTAGAGCAATTGATCTAATAACAAATAAAAAAATAAACAAAAGCTACAAAACGATAGATATTAACACGCCTATTCAAGACGAACAATTAAAAGACTTAAGCTTAAAAGATATTTGGAAATTAACTTTTTCCGAAGAACAGGTAAGCCAAAACTTGTTAAAACTTAAGAAACAATTTGATGAAGCTAACGAGGATATTAAATTAAGATTTGAAGATAAAGTAATTAAGATTAAACAAGGTGATGATCTTTTACCTACTGTAATGAAAGTTGTTAAAGTATTTGTTGCAGTTAAAAGAAGATTAATGCCAGGTGATAAAATGGCGGGTAGACACGGAAATAAAGGTGTAGTCAGTAAAATAGTCCCAGTTCAAGATATGCCTTATATGGCTAACGGGAAACCCGTTGATATTGTTTTAAATCCACTGGGTGTTCCTAGTCGTATGAATGTTGGTCAAATATTAGAAACACATTTAGGTTGGGCATGTTCCGAATTAGGCGATCAGATAAAAGAATATTTAAAAAATTTTGATAATACTATTGAAGCCCTTAAGAAAAAATTAAAGAGTATTTATGGAACTGAGTACTATGAAAATGTTGTCAGTAAATTGAATAAAAAAGAACTATTTGAACTCGTTGAAAACATTTCAAATGGTGTACCGATTGCAACACCAGTATTTGACGGCGCATCAACAGATAATATCAAAGATATGTTAAATTTATCTAAACTTCCAAATTCAGGTCAAACAACATTATGGGATGGTTTAACAGGAGAAAAATTTGATCGACCAGTTACAGTTGGAATTATTTATATGTTAAAACTTAATCACTTAGTTGAGGACAAGATACACGCAAGATCTACTGGACCATACAGCTTAGTAACTCAACAACCACTTGGAGGGAAAGCTCAGATGGGTGGACAAAGATTTGGCGAAATGGAAGTCTGGGCATTAGAAGCGTACGGCGCTTCCTACACTTTGCAAGAAATTCTTACTGTTAAATCAGACGACGTTGCGGGTAGAACCAAGGTTTATGAAACTATTGTTAAAGGAAATAACAACTTTGAGTCTGGTGTTCCTGAATCATTTAACGTTTTAATTAAGGAAATTAGAGCCCTAGGATTAAATATAGAATTAAATTAATATGGAAAAAAACTTAACAAAACAAACTTATCACAATCACAGTAATAATTTAGCTGAAACTAATTTTAGCAGTATAAAAATTACACTAGCCAGTCCAGAAAAAATTAAATCTTGGTCGTTTGGTGAAATAAAAAAACCAGAAACAATTAACTATAGAACTTTTAGACCGGAAAAAGATGGTCTTTTTTGTGCAAGAATATTTGGCCCAGTTAAAGACTATGAATGTTTGTGTGGCAAATACAAAAGAATGAAGTTTAGAGGAATCATATGCGAAAAGTGTGGAGTGGAAATAACAAAGTCTAATGTAAGAAGAGAAAGAATGGGTCACATTGATTTGGCTTGCCCTGTAGCACATATATGGTTTTTAAAATCATTGCCGAGTCGGATAGCTCTTGCGCTAGAAATGAAACTTAAAGATGTAGAAAGAGTTTTATATTTTGAAAGCTTTATAGTTGTGGAGCCAGGTTTAACAACTTTAAAAAAAGGCGATATAATCTCTGAAGAGCAATTAATCAAAGCTCAAGAAGAATTTGGTGAAGATGCTTTTCAAGCAGGTATCGGCGCCGAGGCTGTAAGAGATATCTTAATAAATTTAGATTTAGCAAAAGAACAAAAGAAACTACGTTCAGCACTAGAAACCATTAAATCAAAAGTCACAGAAGAAAGAACAATTAAAAGATTAAAACTTGTAGAATCATTTATTGATTCTGGAAACAAACCTGAATGGATGATTTTAACTACCGTTCCAGTTATTCCACCTGAACTAAGACCTTTAGTTCCATTGGATGGTGGTAGATTTGCAACTTCAGATCTTAACGATTTATATAGAAGAGTAATTAACCGTAACAATAGACTAAAGAGATTGTTAGACCTTAAAGCACCTGACATCATTGTAAGAAACGAAAAGCGTATGCTGCAAGAGTCAGTTGATGCTCTTTTTGATAACGGAAGACGTGGTAGAGTTATCACTGGTACTGGCAAACGTCCTTTAAAATCTTTGGCTGAAATGCTTAAAGGAAAACAGGGTAGGTTCAGACAGAATTTACTAGGTAAGCGTGTTGATTATTCAGGACGATCAGTAATTGTCGTAGGACCAGAATTAAAATTACATCAATGCGGTTTGCCAAAAAAAATGGCACTAGAATTATTTAAACCATTTTTATACGCAAGGTTAGATAAACTAGGTTTAGCAACCACTATTAAACAAGCAAAACGTTTGGTAGAGAAAGAAGTTCCTGAAGTTTGGGATGCATTAGAGTTTATAACAAGAGAACACCCCATACTACTAAACAGAGCACCTACTTTACACAGACTAGGTGTCCAAGCTTTTGAAGTTAAATTAATCGAAGGTTATGCAATTGAATTGCATCCATTAGTTTGTGCGGCATTTAATGCTGACTTTGATGGAGATCAAATGGCAGTCCATATTCCTTTAAGTTTAGAAGCCCAACTTGAAGCTAGGGTTTTAATGATGTCTACAAATAATATTTTAAGTCCATCAAACGGTAAACCTATTATTGTTCCGAGCCAAGACATTGTTCTTGGAATTTACTACCTTTCACAAGCTGATGATAAAAACGAGGATAAGCCTAAGGGTATTTTTTCAAACATTGAAGAGATTGGTCAAGCTATAGAAAACAAATCTATTAGCTTGCATTCTAAAATTATTTCTACCTTCAATACTGTCGACGAAAAAGGAAATAAATTAGTTCAAAAATACACAAGTACAGCAGGAAGATTTTTATTGGCCAGTGTTTTACCAAAGCATCACAAAATTAAATTTACAATAATCGACAGACTTTTAGCAAAAAAAAATGTTTCTGAAATAATTGACACTATCTTTAGATTTTGCGGTCAAAAAGAAACAGTTATTTTTTGTGATCGTATTAAATCATTAGGTTTTAAACATGCATTTAAAGCAGGGATATCTTTTGGTAAAGACGATTTAATAATACCAGAAACAAAAACAAATTTAATAAATCAAACTAAAAAGAAAATTGAAGAATATGAAAAACAATATTCTGATGGCTTAATCACTAGAGGTGAGAAGTATAATAAAGTCGTGGATATTTGGTCTAAATGTACAGATACAGTTGCAAACGAGATGATGAAAGAAATTTCCTCAGCTCAAAAAATTTTTCCAGACGACAGGATAGAAACAAACTCAGTATTTATGATGGCAGATTCCGGCGCAAGAGGTTCGCAAGCTCAAATGAAACAACTAGCTGGTATGAGAGGTTTAATTGCTAAGCCTTCGGGAGAAATCATTGAAACACCTATCATGGCTAATTTTAAAGAAGGATTGACAGTATTAGAATATTTTAACTCAACCCATGGTGCACGAAAAGGTCTTGCAGATACTGCCTTAAAAACTGCAAACTCAGGCTATTTAACAAGAAGACTCTGTGATGTTGCCCAAGATTTACAGGTAACAATAAATGATTGTGGATCTAAATCTTCAATTAATATTACTGAGATTATAGAAGGTGGAAATATTTTAGTTAGTTTATCTGAGAGAGTTCTTGGCAGAACTCCAGCTCAAGATATTAAACACCCAATTACAGGTGAAGTTATAATTAAAAAGAAGAAACTATTGGATGAATCAGATTGTGAATTAGTTGATGCAGCTGGAGTTAAATCTATTCAAGTTTATTCAGTTATCACTTGTGTGGCTCAAAAGGGTGTATGTCAAACTTGCTACGGAAGAGATCTTTCCAGAGGAAAATTAGTAAGTATTGGAGAAGCTATTGGAATGATTGCGGCACAATCAATTGGAGAGCCAGGCACACAACTAACAATGAGAACATTTCACGTTGGAGGTACGGCGCAAATTAAAGAAGAATCTCAAATTATTTCTCAAAACAAAGGTAAGCTCAAAATAATTAATAAAAACCTCATCGAAGATTCAAAGAAAAACATAATAGTAATGGGAAGAAATACTGAACTAACGATAGAAGACAATAACGGAATTCAACTAGGTGTTTACAAAGTAATTTATGGATCAAAACTTTTCTTTAAAGATGGTGACCTGATAGAAAAAGGAAAAAAAATAGCAGAGTGGGATCCATACACGCTTCCAGTAATTGCAGAAACTAGCGGCATCGTAAACTATATGGACCTAGTTGAGGGAACCTCATTAACAGAAACTATGGATGATTCTACAGGTATCTCTTCGAAATCAGTTACCGACTGGAAATCTCTTTCAAAAAATACAGAACTTAAACCTAGATTAACACTTAGAAATGATAAAGGTGAAGTTATCAAGAAAGCAGATGGAAATGTTGCAAGGTATTTTTTAGTACCAGACTCAATTCTTTCAGTTAAAGATGGACAAAAAATTTCAGCAGGTGACGTGCTTGCGCGTTTACCTAAAGAAACTTCAAAAACAAAAGATATTACTGGTGGCTTACCAAGAGTAGCTGAATTATTTGAGGCAAGAAAACCGAAAGATAGCGCAATTATAGCTGAGAACGATGGCGTAATTGAATTTGGCAAAGAAATCAGAGGAAAACAAAAAATTTCTATCGTCTCTTCTAAGGGTGAAACTTCAAATTATTTAATTCCTAAAGGAAAACATGTTAACTTTAATCAGGGAGAAAAAATTAAAAAAGGAGAATATTTACTTGATGGCAGCCCTTTACCTCACGATATTTTAAGAATTTTGGGCGTTGAAAGACTTACAGAGTATTTTGTTACTGAAGTACAAGAAGTTTATAGACTGCAAGGCGTTGTTATTAATGACAAACACATTGAAACTATAGTGAGACAGATGTTGAAAAAAGTTGAAATTAAAGAACCTGGTGACACAGAATACTTATTGAACGAAACAGTAGACATCATAGATATGGTGAAAATTAATCAAGATTTAAAGAAAAATGGAAAGAAACCTGCTGTATATGAGAGAATATTACTTGGTATTACAAAAGCATCATTACAAACTAAATCCTTTATCTCTGCCGCTTCATTCCAAGAGACAACAAGAGTATTAACAGACGCAGCTATTCGAGGAAAAGTTGATTACCTAGAAGGTTTAAAGGAGAATGTTATAGTTGGTAGATTAGTTCCGGCCGGAACTGGACTTACAAAAATGAGTTGGGATAAAGAAGCAAGAAAACAAGACGATCTAAGACTGGCTGAAATTAAAAAACAGCAACTTGAAAACGTTCCTGTAGCCGAATAATAACCTAAAAATAAGATAAATTTTCCCTATTAAATATTGACTTTTGATTTTTCAATGTTATTTTAGCGCAATTTTGATAGTTAGAAGTAAGGTGGTATTTAACCTTAAACACTGACTTAAGAGTACTCTGATAATTGTATCAGATCCTACCTTTATCTTTTTTCTTCAAAATTTACTATGCCAACAATTAGTCAATTATTAAGAAAACCTAGAATAAAACCAACAGCAAGAAATAAAGTTCCTGCTTTGGAAGGGCAACCTTTAAAAAGAGGTGTTTGTCTAAAGGTTTATACAACAACCCCAAAAAAACCTAACTCAGCTTTAAGAAAAGTTGCACGTGTTAGATTGTCAAATGGATTTGAAGTTACAGCCTATATCCCAGGTGAAGGGCACAACTTACAAGAACACTCAGTAGTTTTACTTCGTGGAGGGCGTGTAAAAGATTTACCAGGTGTTCGATACCATATCTTAAGAGGAAATTTAGATACGCAAGGAATTGCTGCAAGAAGAAAAAGAAGATCGCTATACGGAACTAAGAAACCTAAATAATATAAAATATGTCTAGAAAAAGAAAAGCACCAGTTAGAAAAGTTTATCCTGATCCAAAATTTCGATCAGAATTAGTTTCAAAATTCATTAACTGTATTATGTACGATGGGAAGAGATCTAGAGCAGAAAAAATTTTATATGATGCTTTGGAAAAAATTAAAGAAACAAATAAGCAAGACCCTTTAGAGACTTTTAATGATGCGATTGGTAATGTTAAACCAAATGTTGAGTGTAGATCTCGTAGAGTTGGTGGTGCGACTTATCAAGTCCCAGTAGAGGTCAAAGCAAAAAGAGGTCAAGCATTAGCATTAAGGTGGATTAAAGACGCCACTAGAAATAGAAAAAATAAAACTATGGCTGAGAAATTATATTTTGAATTATTAGATGCATCTCAAAACAAAGGTGCTGCAATCAAAAAAAGAGAAGATACACATAGAATGGCAGAGTCAAATAAAGCATTTGCTCATTTTAGATGGTAATTATTTATGGCTGAAATTAAATATCCTTTAGAAAAATATAGAAACATTGGAATCATGGCTCATATTGATGCCGGAAAAACAACTACCACTGAAAGAATTTTATACTATACAGGAAAAAGTCACAAAATTGGAGAGGTGCATGATGGTGCTGCAACTATGGACTGGATGGAACAAGAACAAGAAAGAGGCATAACAATCACCTCAGCTGCTACCACTTGTTTTTGGAACGAACACAGAATTAATATTATTGACACACCTGGACATGTAGATTTTACAATTGAAGTTGAAAGATCTTTGAAGGTTTTAGACGGAGCCGTTTGTGTCTTTGACGGTGTTGCTGGTGTAGAACCTCAATCAGAGACAGTGTGGAGACAAGCAGACAAATATAAAGTGCCAAGAATATGTTTTGTGAACAAACTAGACAGAACAGGTGCAGACTTCTACATGTGTGTCGACATGATTAAAGAGAGGTTAGGTTGTAAACCATTAGTTTTACAACTACCCATAGGTTCTGAAGCAGATTTAAAAGGCATAGTAGATTTAGTTAAAATGAAAGCTGTTGTTTGGCAAAATGAGGACTTAGGTGCAAAATTTGATATCATAGATATACCTGCTGAACTTAAAGAAAAAGCTGTTAAGTATAGAAAAGAACTTGTTGAAGCTGCCGTTGAAGAAGACGAAAAATTAATGGAAGCATATCTTGAAGGTAAAGAGCCTTCAGAATCTGATCTTAAAAAATGCATAAGAAAAGGCACGCTAGGTTTTAATTTTGTACCCATAACCACAGGTTCAGCTTTTAAAAATAAAGGAGTTCAACCACTCTTAGACGCAGTTGTCGATTATTTACCTAGCCCTATGGATATTGGTTCTATTGAAGGAACGAAACTCGGAACAGAAGATAAAGTCCAAATGAAATTTGGAGATAGCGAACCATTTAGCGCTTTAGCTTTTAAAGTAGCAAACGACCCTTTTGTTGGTTCTTTAACTTTTATAAGAATTTATTCTGGAACTATTAAAACAGGAACAAGTGTTTACAACTCATCAAGAGAAAAAACGGAACGTGTTGGAAGAATGTTATTAATGCATGCCAACAGCCGAGAAGATACCAAGGAAGCAACAACTGGAGATATAGTTGCTTTAGCAGGACTTAAATTTACGGTTACGGGACATACACTATGCGACGAAGACAAACCTATATTGTTAGAACCAATGGAATTTCCCGACCCAGTAATAGAAATTGCTGTTGAACCTAAAACTAAAGCTGACCAAGAAAAAATGGGTGAAGCCTTGGGCAGATTAGCTAAAGAAGACCCTTCATTTAGAGTTACATCTGACGAAGAATCTGGTCAAACTATTATTAAAGGAATGGGAGAACTTCACTTAGATATAATTGTAGACAGAATGAAAAGAGAATTTAAAGTGGAGGCTAATATTGGAGCTCCGCAGGTAGCTTACAGAGAAACAATACTAAACTCGGCTGAAGTTACTTATATACACAAGAAACAGAGTGGTGGATCAGGCCAATTTGCAAAAGTTACATTAAGCGTTGAACCTTTAGAACCTGGCAAGGGAAGAGAAATTGAAAATAAAATTAAAGGTGCGTCAATACCAAAAGAATTCATTCCAGGCGTAGAAAAAGGCGTCGAGTCAGTAGCTGAAAGTGGAATTTTAGCAGGTTTTCCAATAATTGATTATAAAGTTACAATATTGGATGGTTTACATCACGATGTGGACTCAAGTGTTTTAGCATTTGAAATAGCTTCTAGATATTGCTTTAAAGAATTATGTCAAAAAGCTACGCTAAAACTTCTAGAACCAATAATGAAAGTCGAAGTTGTTACACCTGAAGATTTTATGGGTGATGTGATTGGTGATTTAAATAGCAGACGAGGTCAAGTTGGATCTACAGAAGCCAGAGGTAACGCAACAGCAATAGCAGCAACTGTACCGTTAGCTAATATGTTTGGTTATATAAATACTTTAAGATCGTCAACCCAAGGCAGAGCACAATACACAATGCAATTTAGTCATTACGATAAAGTCCCTCAAAACGTTCAAGACGAGGTGACAAAAAAATTAGCTTAATATTATGGATAAACAAAATATACGAATACATTTAAGAGCTTACGATAATAAAATCCTAGATTTATCTACGGAAGAAATAGTTAATACAGCGAAAAGAACTGGTGCTCAAGTCAAAGGCCCGATACCTCTTCCTACAAGAATTGAAAAATATACAGTATTAAGATCTCCACATATTAATAAAAAAAGTAGAGAACAGTTTGAGCAGAGAACACATAAAAGATTAATTGACATTATTGAACCAACTCCACAAACCGTAGAAGCTCTTATGAAATTAGATTTAGCTTCAGGTGTAGATATAGAAATTAAAATATAAATTATGACTTTAGGACTTTTAGGAACAAAAATTGGTATGACGAGAGAGTTTTTGACAAACGGTCAATCGGTACCTGTTACAGTAATTAAAGTTGAAAAAGGTAGAGTACTTGACGTTATTACCAAGGAAACTAGAGGATATTCAGCGGTAAAAGTTGGATTTTTTCCAACCAAGGCTTCAAAATTAACCAATCAAATGAAAGGTTATTTTACTAAAAAAAATACCGAGCCTAAAAAGGTTTTAAAAGAATTTCGTTTAGATAATGTTGAGGCGTTTAAAGAAGGTAATGAGTTTGGTTTAGAAATATTAAAAGATATTAAATTTGTCGATGTTAGATCTAAAACGATAGGTAAAGGTTTCGCCGGTGTTATGAAACGATGGAATTTTGGCGGACTAAGAGCCTCGCATGGTGTTTCAGTTTCACATAGATCTCATGGATCCACTGGTCAAAGACAAGATCCTGGTAGAGTATTTAAAGGAAAAAAAATGGCTGGCCATATGGGAGATAAATTAAGAACAATGTTAAATTTAGAAATAGTTAAGTCAGACATAGAAAATGATTTACTTTATTTAAAAGGGTCAATTCCAGGTTCTAAAAATTCTAAAGTTTTAGTGAGACAGTCTATTAAAGTAGTAAGAAGAAAAACACTGATTGAAAAAATTGAAACAAAAGCTAAAGAAGCTGAGGCAGCAAAAGGTAAAAAAAAATAATATGAAGTTCAACTTATTAAATCTTGAGGGTGGAAAGACAGAAACAATTGATGTTTCTGATAAAATTATGAACTTAAAATTTAATCATAAATTAATTAAGTACGTAATTGACTGGCAATTGAATCATCAAAAACCTAGGACCGCAAAAACAAAACAAAGAAATGAAATTAAAGGCTCAACTAAAAAGATTTACGCTCAAAAAGGAACGGGCCAAGCTAGACACGCGAGTAAAAAAGCACCCTTGTTTGTTGGAGGCGGACAAGCTCACGGACCTAAAGGTGCCGTTTACAAGATTAAAAAAATAAATAAAAAAGTTAGAAAATTAGCGCTTGCACAAACTTTAGCAAAAAAAAATATGGACAAACAACTGCATATTTTATCAGACGTTAAAAAAGAATTTAATAAAACTAAAAATTTCAATAAATTTTTGCTAAGCAATAAATTATCAAATGCCTTGATTGTTTCAGACAAAGTCTCTGAAAAAAACTTTGTAAGATCTGCAAGAAATATAAAAAATATAAAAATAATAAGTGATGAAGGTGCAAATATTTATGACATGCTAAAATATACCAATGTAATTATTACGTCTACATCAATGAAAAAAATTGAAAATAGGATACTAGATGAAAAAAATTAACTCAACAGATTCCATAAGACAACCTATTATCACCGAAAAAGCCACTATTTTATCTGAACAAAATAAAACTGTTTTTAAAGTACATTCAGGAGCTAATAAATATTCAATTAAAAAAAATATAGAGAAATTATTTAAGGTCACCGTTCTTAAAGTCAATATTATTAATACAAAAACAAAAAAAAAAATTAAGCAAGGCAAAGTGTCAACTAAACCAGGATATAAAAAAGCAATTATAACTCTTAAAAAAGGTCAAAGCATTGATCTGACAGCTGGAATCTAATTATGGCATTAAAAACATTTAAACCTTATACCAAATCTGTGCGTGGCACAGTTCTTGTTGATAAAAGTCAATTATGGAAAGGGGCATCTTATAAACCTCTTACTGTTGGACAGCACTCAACAGGAGCAAGAAACAACATGGGTAGAATTACCTCAAGACATAGAGGTGGTGCACACAAACATAAATATAGAATTATAGATTTCCATAGATCAAAAAGAAATATTAAAGGTGTGGTTGAAAGAATTGAATACGATCCAAATAGAACAAGTTATATTGCTTTAATTAAGTACGAGGATAAAGACATGAAATATATTATATGCCCGCAAAAATTGGAAATTGGAGATACTGTTGAGGCAGGAAAAAATGCTGAAATTAAAGTAGGGAATTGTTTGGAGCTAATTAATATTCCTCAAGGTAGTTCAATTCATAATATAGAACTAGTCCCTAATTCGGGTGGTAAGATGGCTAGATCAGCAGGTTCGTCTGCAACTTTAACAGGTTTCGATGGCGATCATGCGATAATAAGATTGGGTTCCGGGGAAACAAGAAAAGTTAGTAGCAAATGTATGGCTACACTTGGATCGGTTTCAAACCCAGATCAAAAAAATATCAAAGTTGGTAAAGCAGGCAGAACTAGATGGAAAGGCCAAAGACCACAATCAAGAGGTGTTGTAATGAATCCGGTTGATCACCCTCATGGTGGTGGAGAAGGAAAAACATCAGGTGGAAGAAATCCTGTTTCTCCTTGGGGCCAATCTGCCAAAGGTTTAAAAACTAGAAGACCACAAAGAAGTGATAAAATGATAATATCAAGAAGGAAGAAAAGAAAATAATTATGGCTAGATCTGTTTGGAAAGGACCATTTGTACATCCGAGTTTATTAAAAAAAATTGATAAAATAAAATCTGGTGAACCGAAAAGACCTATTAAGACATGGTCAAGAAATTCAACCGTTATTCCTGATTTCGTTGGTCACAGTTTTTTAATACATAACGGTAAATCATTTATACCAATAACTATTTCTGAGGAAATGGTTGGACACAAACTAGGAGAGTTTGCTGCCACTAGAACATTTAGAGGCCATACACCAGCTGATAAAAAAGCAGCCCCAGCATCTGCTAAACCAGGAGGCGCAGGTGGAAAAAAGTAGTATTTCAGTTACAGCAGTAAACAAAAACGTTAGATCAAGCACTCGTAAAATAGCTTTAATCCTTGATTTTATAAAAGGAAAAAAAGCCGATATTGCTATTAGAGATCTAGAATTTACAAGAAAAAGAATAGCACACGATGTTAAAAAAACAGTTCAATCTGCTATTGCTAATGCTGAAAATAATTACCAATACGATATTGACAGTCTCTATATAAAAGAAGCATATGTAGGCAAGTCGATTGTTATGAAAAGATTTCGACCACGAGCAAAAGGTAGGGCTAGTGCTATAAAAAAACCTTTCAGTAGAATTACAATTGTTTTAGGAGAAAAAAAAGTTTCTAAAAAAGAAAATAAGAAAGAAAATAAAATAGAGATCAAAAAAGACTCTATAAAAGAAACTAAAATAGAGGTTAAAAAATAATTATGGGACAAAAAATTAATCCAATTGCATTTAGATTGGGAGTTAATAGAGGCTGGGACTCGATTTGGTTTGCAAAAAAAAAAGAATTTGGAAAATATTTGATTGAAGATTTTAAAATTAGAAAATATATTCAAAAAAATATTATAAACTCAGGTGTATCTGACATTATAATTGAAAGATCTGGAAAAAAATTAATTGTATCTATACACACTTCACGACCTGGCTTTGTAATTGGAAAAAAAGGAGCTGATATTGAAAAAATTAAATCTAATGTAGTGAAAATTTCTAAAGAATCTGAAGTGACAATAAACATCAAAGAGATTAAAAAACCAGAGTTAAATTCATTTTTAGTAGCTGAAAATATAGCTACTCAGTTGGTAAAAAGGATTGCTTACAGAAGAGCGGTAAAAAGAGGAATTCAGTCAGCAATGAGGCTTGGTGCTCAAGGAATAAAAGTAATGGTAAGCGGTAGATTGTCTGGAATAGAAATTGCTCGAACAGAATGGGAAAGAGAAGGAAGCATTCCATCACACACTTTAAGAGCTAATATCGATTATGGTACTGCTGAGGCCCTAACAACATACGGTATAATAGGAATTAAAGTTTGGATTTATAAAGGGCAATTATTTGAAAAAGATGTTGATCAGGAAAACAAAGAAAGAGTGAAAAATAAAAATGTTACAGCCAGTTAGAACTAAATTTAGAAAAGCTTTTAAAGGTAGAATTCACGGTAAAGCTACCAGAGCTGCAGGTTTAAACTATGGTGCTTTTGGATTAAAAGCCCTTGAACCAGAAAGAATTATTGGAAAACAAATAGAAGCAGCGAGAGTAGCGCTAACAAGATATATGAAAAGAACCGGGAGAGTTTGGACTAGAATATTTCCAAATATCCCTGTTTCTAAAAAACCCACAGAAGTAAGGATGGGTAAAGGAAAAGGAAATATTGAATATTACGCATGCAGAGTTAAACCAGGTAGAATTATTTTTGAAGTTGACGGTGTAACAGAAGATGTTGCAAGGATTGCTCTCTATAAAGCGTCTGCAAAGCTACCAATTAAAACTAAGTTTATTAAAAGGTAAAAATGGCTAAAGATAAAAAAGAAGACAAAAAATTAACTGGGGAACAAGCTATTAAAAAAATTAATACTTTAAAAAAAGATTTATTTAATATTAGATTTAAAAAAATTAATGGACAAGTTGAGAATCCAGCTCAATACACTGAAATAAAAAAAAACATAGCGAGATTATACACAACAATAAATTCAAAGGCTTCTAAATGAGTAAAAGAGTATTAAAAGGAAAAGTTGTTAGCTCTAAAAACAATAAAACAATTGTTGTACAGGTTGTGAGAAAATTTCAACACCCATTTTACGGTAAAGTTATATCGAGAACTAACAAATATCATGCTCACGACGAAAACAATAAATTCAAAGTGGGAGAGGAAGTTGAAATTATGGAGTGCGCTCCTATTTCTAAGAAAAAAACTTGGGAGGTGGTAAAAAAATGATTCAAAATCACACAGAGTTAATGGTTGCAGATAATACAGGAGCTAAAAGAGTTGAGTGTATAAAAGTTCTTGGTGGGTCTAAAAGAAGATATGCAGGGGTTGGTGATTTAATAGTAATAACAGTTAAAGATGCAATACCCAAGGGAAAAGTTAAAAAAGGAACAGTACATAGAGCTGTTGTAGTTAGAACGAGAAAAGAAATTTTTAGAGATGATGGATCAAAAATACAGTTCGATCATAATGCCGTTGTTTTGACGGATGAAAAAGGTGAACCAATGGGAACAAGGATATTTGGACCTGTTACGAGAGAATTAAGAGCTGCGGGTCACACAAAGATTATATCTTTGGCGCCGGAGGTAATTTAAATATGAAAATTAAAATGGGAAATCAAGTTAAAATTATTACTGGAAAAGACAAAGGAAAAACGGGAGAAATTATTGAAATTAGTAGAAAACTAAACATGATAAAAGTTAAAGCTATTAATCTTGTAAAAAAACACCAAAAGCCAACCAAAGAAAATAAAGGTGGAATTATTTCAAAAGAAAGTTTTATTCATTACTCAAATGTCAAAAATTTAGAAACCAAAAAAGAAACGTTAAAAAAATAGATAAATGATACCTAGATTAAAAAATATATATGAAAAAGAAATTTTACCAAAGTTAATGGCAAAATTAAATTATACAAACAAACATCAGGCTCCAAGACTTATTAAAATAGTTTTAAACGTTGGGCTTGGAGAGGACGCCACCGATGCAAAAAAAGTTAAATCTTGCCGTGATGACATAACGTCAATAGCTGGACAAAAAGCTATTGTGACCAAATTTAGAAAATCAATTGCTAATTTTAAAACAAGAAAGGGATTTGCCGCTGGAGTTAAGGTTACATTAAGATCGGCAAAAATGTACGAATTTATTGATAGACTTATAAACATAGCTCTTCCAAGAATTAAAGATTTTAGAGGATTGAAGGAAAGTGGGATTGATAAGTTTGGAAATTACAGCTTTGGAATAAAAGAACATATTATTTTTCCAGAAGTAAACTATGATAAAGTTGATAAAATTAGAGGAATGGACATTACTCTAGTTTGCAGTAGTAAATCTAAGGAAGCTACATTTGAATTATTAAAAGAACTCAATTTTCCGTTAACCAATATAAAAAAGAACAACTAAATATGGCTAAAACAAGCGCAATACAAAAAAACCTAAAAAGAATTAAGCTTACCGCTAAATACTTAAAAAAAAGAAATTTATTGAAAAAAATTATAAAAGACAAACAATTACCTTTATCTGACAGATTTGCAGCCCAATTAAAATTAAGCAAACTTCCAAGAAATTCTTCAAAAATAAGAGTTGTTAATCGTTGTGAAATAACTGGAAGACCACACGGTGTTTATAGAAAATTAAAAATGTCAAGAATAGCCCTAAGAGAAATGGCTTCATCCGGAAAAATTCCGGGAATGACTAAATCAAGCTGGTAAGGAAAAAAATATGACTTTAATGGATCCGATAGGAGATATGTTTACAAGAATTAGGAATGGTCAATTAAGATTATTACCTAAGGTAGAAATGCCCTCATCAAACTTTAGACTTAAAATTTTAGAGGTTCTTAAGAGCGAAGGCTTTATCACAAGCTACCATATCGAAAAAAAAGAAAATAACAAAGTTTCGCTTACCGTAGACTTAAAGTATTATGAAGGTACGGCAGTAATTAGAGAAATTAAAAGGGTATCTAAACCCGGTAGAAGAGTCTACTCAAGAGCAACAAGCATACCTAGAATTCAAAATGGCTTAGGTTTAGCAATCATATCAACAAACAAAGGCATAATGTCTGACATCGAAGCAAGAAAAAATAATATCGGTGGAGAGATTATTTGTAGGGTATTTTAATGTCTAAAATTGGAAAAAAAAATATAACTATACCTAAAGACTCGTCTGTTAAATCTGAAAATGGTGTAATAACAATAACAGGACCTAAAGGATCTAAACAACTTACAATAAATGATAAAATATTTTCTGCAAAAGTTAATGAGAAAAATGAATTTAATATTATGCCATTAGGAGCTAAAAAAGATTTAGATAAAAAAACATCAATAATGTGGGGAACTTATAGAAGTCTAATTAATAATGCGGTGCTAGGAGTGAGTACTGGGCACACCAAGATACTGGACATCAAAGGAGTTGGATTTAGAGCCAACTTAAAAGGTGAGATATTAAATCTGCAACTAGGCTTTAGTCATGATATCAACTTTAAAATCCCTAATGATGTTAAAATTGCAGTTGAAAAACAAACTATTATTACCATCACAGGAGTTGACAAAGAATTAGTTTCAAAAGTTGCTTCTGACATTAAAACACTTAAGCCTGTCGAGCCTTACAAAGGTAAGGGCATTATGGAAAGAGGTCAATTCGTTCTCAGAAAAGAAGGTAAAAAGAAATAGCATGAAAAAATTAAATAATTTAAAAAAAAGAGGGCTTAGAAACAGAAAAAAATTAAAAAGCGTATCTACAAATAGATATAGAGTATCTGTTTTTAAATCTTTGAAAAATATTTCCGCGCAAATAATAGACGATAAGGAAAAAAAGACAATTGTATCAGCTTCATCAATTGAAAAAGAAATTAAAGCTAATAAAAAAAAGAAAAGCGAAACCTCTATTCTGATGGGAGAGATATTAGCTAAAAGAGCTGTAGAAAAAAAAATTACTAAAGTTTACTTCGATCGTGGACCTTATAAATATCACGGACGTATAAAGATGTTTGCAGAATCATTAAGAAAAAATGGATTGGAGTTTTAAATGGCAGAATGGCAAAAAAGAGTTAGTGAGTATAAAGAAAGATTAGTAGCAATTAATAGAATTACCAAAGTAGTTAAAGGAGGAAGAAGGTTTGGTTTTGCTGCTCTAGTAGTTGTTGGTAATGAAAAAGGTTCAATTGGAGTGGGAGCTGGAAAATCAAAACAAGTTCCAAATGCTATTAAAAAAGCAACACAAGACGCAACTAGAAACTTAGTAAAAATTTCTCTTAAAGATGGAAGAACATTACACCATGATGTTAAAGGTAGAAATGGATCAGGAAAAGTCATAATGCGTTCCGCACCAGCTGGTACAGGTATTATTGCTGGAGGTCCAATTAGAGCTGTTTGTGACGTTCTTGGAATACAAGATATCGTTGCAAAATCAGTTGGTTCTGCAAATCCTCATAACGTTGTAAAAGCCTCTCTTGCAGCTTTATTATCTCAAGCTTCACCAAAATTACTTTCAGCTATGAGAGGAAAAAAAATATCAGAAATAGTCTCTAAGAGAGAAAACACAAAATGAAATTAAATAATTTAGTAAAAACTAATAAAAAAAAAATTAGACCTGGTCGTGGTATTGGATCAGGCAAAGGTAAAACTGGTGGCCGAGGAATAAAAGGTCAAAAATCAAGATCCGGTGTAGCCATTAAGGCCTTTGAAGGAGGGCAAACACCTTTGTATAGAAGATTACCTAAAAGAGGATTTAAGTCATTAGCTCCAGACAATATAGCTATTATAAATCTTTCATACCTACAGAAATTTCACGACAATAAAAGAATCGATCTTAACGCACCAGTTGATCTTAAGCTCCTACAGGAAAAAAAAGTAATTAATAAAAAATATATAAAATTAAAAATTTTAGGTGATGGTGAACTGAAAAATAAAACTAATATAACAGCAAACTTCGTCTCCAAACAAGCTCTAACTAAAATAGAGAAAGCCGGTGGAACTATTAACATTCTTGAAAAGTTTATAAAAAAAGCAAAAATTAAAATCAAAAAAGACGGTGCTTCTCTTGAAGTTCTTAAAAAATAAAAATCATAATGTCTAACGAAAACTTAAATCAAGGTGCTTTTGCAAAAGCTAACGATTTAAAAAGCAGAATTTTTTTTACTATAGCTATATTAATTGTTTATAGACTAGGTACATACGTACCTTTAGCGGGCATAGATCCACAGGCCTTAACACAAGTAATGAGTAACAGCCAAAAAGGTCTACTTGGTATGTTTAATGTTTTTTCAGGTGGTGCTGTGACACGTATGGCTATATTTGCGCTAGGTATCATGCCTTACATATCTTCTTCTATTATAATTCAACTTTTAACAGGTGTTTCTGATTATTTTAAAAATCTAAAAGAGCAAGGTGAAATAGGAAGAAAAAAAATTACACAATTAACTAGATACGGAACAGTATTTATAGCATGTCTGCAAGGCTACGGAGTATCTGTAGGTTTAGAAAATGCAGGGTCTTTAGTACTTGATCCAGGTATGTCTTTTAGAATAACAACTACAATTTCATTAGTAGCTGGCACTACTTTTTTAATGTGGCTTGGAGAACAGATTACGCTTAGAGGTGTTGGTAATGGAATATCTTTGATAATTTTTTCTGGGATTGTTGCTGAAATACCAAGAGCTTTAGCTTCTACTTTCGAACTAGGGAGAACAGGTGCACTTTCTGCAACATTAATTATGATTATTTTTATACTAGTAATTTTTACAGTTCTTTTTATAGTTTTTTTTGAAAGAGCCATGCGAAAGATTTTAATTAATTATCCAAAAAGACAAATGGGGAATAAAGTTTATGGTGGTGAGTCTTCTCACTTGCCACTTAAAATAAATACCGCTGGAGTTATCCCTGCAATTTTTGCTTCTGCATTATTACTACTACCTGTAACGCTAACTAACTTTGGTTTTTCTGACTCAGATACATTTTTAAATATTTCTTCCATGTTCACACAAGGTCAACCGCTTTATATGTTGCTTTATGCATCTGGAATTGTTTTCTTTTGTTTTTTTTATACTTCAATAGTTTTCAACCCAAAGGAAACCGCAGAAAATTTGAGAAAATATGGTGGTTATATTCCTGGCATTAGACCGGGAGAGAGATCCGCTGAATATATTGAAACTATTCTAAATAGACTTACAACTATTGGCGCTATCTATTTAACATTTGTGTGTTTGCTTCCTGAGTTTTTAATTTCAAAATATCCAATACCTTTTTATTTAGGTGGTACGTCAATTTTAATCGTTGTTGTTGTGGCTATGGATACTGTTACACAAGTACAAACTAGATTAATGAGTTCTCAATACGAGTCTTTGATTAAAAAAACTAAATTTGGTAAATAAATAAACTTAATATGAATATTGTCATATTCGGACCTCCTGGAGCAGGCAAGGGAACTCAATCTGAATTTATAGTAAAAAAGTTTAATCTTTTTAAATTATCAACTGGAGATTTATTAAGAGAAGAAATAAACAAAAAAACTCCTCTAGGTTTAAAAATAACATCCATTGTTAATTCTGGCACTCTAGTTTCAGACGAGATTATTAATAGTTTAATTGAGAATATTGTGTCTAATAATGACTATAAAAAAAAAATAATTTTTGATGGTTACCCTAGAAACTTATCACAAGCCGAAAACTTAAATAAACTTCTTTTCAAATATAATCAAAAAATTGATATTGTAATAAGGTTAAAAGTTTCTTTAAACATCATCAAAAAAAGAATTACCGGCAGAGTTGTATGTTCTAAATGTGGAAAAATTTACAATGAATTCTTCAATCCAGTACCAGACAATGAAACATGTTGTGAGAAAAAATTTTTACAAAAAAGAGATGACGATAATATAGATGTAGCTATAAAAAGATTTGAGACTTATGAAAAGTCAACTGAACCAGTTATTGAATACTATAAAAAAATGAATCTAGTAAAAGATGTAAACGGTGAAATAGATATTGAGAGTATTTACACCAAAATAAACGATTATTTGAGCGTTATAGAGGGTTGACTTTACAAAATAACGCCATATAAATACATTTTTTAAAACTTATACACAATAAACTATGGCCCGAATAGCCGGAATTAACATTCCTCCGAATAAAATTGTAAGCATAGGACTAACTTACATACATGGCATTGGCCTGCACAGTTCCAAAAATATTTGCGACAAACTTAGCATTCCTCAAGATATTAGAATTAATAATTTAACAGAAGATCAAGTACTTAAAATTACTGAATACATAAATACAAATCACAAAGTTGAAGGAGATTTAAGAAGAGACGTTTCTTTGAACATTAAACGTTTAATTGACTTAGTAACCTACAGAGGAACTAGACATAAAAAAAAATTACCTGTTAGAGGACAAAGAACTCACAGTAATGCTCGTACCAGAAAAGGTAAAGCGATAGCGATTGCAGGAAAAAAACTTACACCGCAAAAATAAAATTAACTTATGAATAAAAAAATAGAAGAAAAAAACCTCCCAAAAACTGATAACATCAAAACTATTAAAAATGATAATGTAAAAAAAGAGGCGGTAAAAAAAGAAAAAGTTTCTGAAAAAGTCTCCACATTCAAAAAAAAGAAAAAAGTAAAAAGAAACATTACCTCAGGTATTGCATATGTTTACTCAACTTTTAATAACACAATTATCTCAATAGCGGATGAAAGTGGCAATGTAATTGCTTGGTCTTCTGCGGGCGCAAAAGGTTTTAAAGGATCTAGAAAGTCCACACCATATGCAGCGCAAGTTGCTGCCGATGACGCCGGTGGAAAAGCTTTCGAGCAAGGCTTGCGAACTTTATCTGTTGAGGTTAAAGGTCCAGGATCTGGTCGAGAAACTGCTTTAAGAGCATTTCAATCAAAAGGTTTTAAAATTACAGCAATCAAAGACACAACACCTATGCCACATAACGGCACAAGGCCACCAAAAAGAAGGAGAGTATAATGCAAACAGTAAACAATACTATTGATAGTAATTGGAAAGCGTTAATAAAGCCAAATAAATTAGATATTACTAGCAGTGAAGATAAATCTTCCGCTTCAGTAATTGCAGAACCTTTAGAAAAAGGTTTTGGCCAAACTTTAGGAAATGCATTGAGAAGAATTTTACTTTCTTCAGTGCAAGGTGCCGCTGTTACAGCAATACAAATTGATGGAGTATTACACGAATTTTCTTCTATAAAAGGTGTGAGAGAAGATGTTACCGATATAGTTTTAAATGTAAAAAGTTTAGCGATTAAATCTTCTGTAAACGCACCAAAAAAAATTATATTAGACGTTAAAGGTCCAAAAGAAATAAAAGCTAAAGACATAGATCTGCCTCCAGAAATAGAAATATTAAATCCAGAACAAGTCATTTGTAATTTAGATGAAAAAACTAATTTTCACATGGAACTAATAGTTAATACGGGAAAAGGCTACGTACCTTCTACAAAAAACAAAGGCGAAGATAGCCCTTTGGGATTGATAGCCGTAGATTCATTGTTTAGCCCAGTAAAAAAAGTTTCTTACACAGTTGAAAATACAAGAGCAGGTAGTGCCTTAGATTACGACAAACTGTTAATGAACATAGAAACAAACGGTACGGTAAATGCTGAAGACGCAATTGCATACGCAGCGAGAATTTTTCAAGACCAACTATCGATGTTTGTTAATTTTGATGACCCAAAAGAAGTTGTTCAAGAAGTTAAATCTACAGAACCTGAATTTAATAAGAACTTGCTAAAAAGAGTCGAGGAACTAGAGCTCTCAGTTAGATCTATGAATTGTTTGAAAAATGACAATATAATTTACATAGGTGATTTAGTTCAAAAAACAGAACCTGAAATGTTAAGGACACCTAACTTTGGCAGAAAATCTTTAAATGAAATAAAAGAAGTTTTAAGCACTATGTCGTTGTATCTAGGTATGGAAATACCAAACTGGCCACCTGATAATATTGCCGAAATGTCAAAAAAATTAGAGGAAAATAATTATTAAACAATGAGACATGGTTTAGGACATAGAAAATTAAATAGGACTGCTGAGCATAGAAAAGCTTTATTTCAAAATATGCTTAATTCTCTAATTAAGTACGAACAGATAACGACAACACTTCCGAAAGCGAAAGAACTAAAACCTTTAATAGACAAGGTTATTACTATTGGAAAAAAAAATAATTTAAGTAACAAGAAAAGACTTTTTTCAAAACTACAAGACAAGAGTTCAGTTGTTAAAGTTTTTGATGTTCTTTCTTCCAGATATCTAAAAAGACAAGGCGGATATTCTAGAGTGTTAAAAGCTGGATTTAGATATGGCGACGATGCACCTATGGCAATTATTGAACTCGTAGATAGAAATGTAGAAGCTAAAAAG
Source organism: uncultured Pelagibacteraceae bacterium (assembly GCA_905620505.1). Taxonomy (GTDB): domain Bacteria; phylum Pseudomonadota; class Alphaproteobacteria; order Pelagibacterales; family Pelagibacteraceae; genus Pelagilacustribacter. Next base: position 7,138 of record CAJQTN010000024.1, on the reverse strand, counting down.
ATAGATAAGCCAAAAAAAATAGAAACTGAGAAAAAAGAAGAGACACAAGTTGCGGCAACTAAATAATTCCCTTAACGTATCTATCCTATGGTTAAAAAGTTTGAGGTAGAAAAAGATTTCCATAACGCACGTTTTGATCGATGGTTTAAGCATAAAGTACTAGATATCCCTCAAGGTTTAATAGAAAAGATTATTAGAAAAAATCAAGCAAAGGTTAATGGTAAAAAAACAAAGAGCTCTTACCGTGTACAAGAAAAAGATATAATTGAAATATTTAGTATTGATAAAATAAAAAAAACAGAAAAAAATTTAATTACTCAATACATTCCCTCACCAACAGAGAGAGATAAATATGATGATTTTATTATAGAAAATAATGAAAACTTTATAGTTATAAACAAACCAGCTGGTATTGCGGTTCAATCTGGAACAAAATCTTTTAAAAATGTAGTCGATACATTAAGAGAAACAAGATATTTTCAAGATTCAAAACCTTATATTGTTCATAGACTTGACAAAGAAACTTCGGGTATTTTAATAGTTGCCAAGACAAGAGAATACGCTCAATTATTTACATCTCTGTTTCGCATAAGAAAGATTCATAAAATTTATTTAGCAGTAGTTTACGGAGAAATTCCTAAAGATATAAAAGTTTTAGAGGATGATTTGGTTTTGTACGAAAAAGAAAGAAAAATTGTACAAAAAGCAACTTCCTACATCAGAGAACTAAAAAGCACTTCTGAATATTCTTTGTTAGAATTAAGACCTATAACAGGCAGGAAGCACCAGCTTAGAAAACAATTGTACAATATAGGTAATTCAATAATTGGAGACGATAAGTATTATGTAAAAAGAGGCAAGAATTTTATAAAGAGCAAGAACTTAATGTTACATGCGTATGAAATAAAATTTATGATTAATAATGTTAAATATAACTTTACGGCCAATTTTAATAAAGAATTTAAAGATTTTATTATAAAAAAAAATTTAAATATTTTTTAAATTTTTTATAAAAATTTTTTCCAAATTGTTTTCTACATCAGTTAATTTTTTTTTACTTTCCTTTAACACAGAGGTAATTTTACTGTTATCTAATCCACATGGTATTATTTTTTTATAATAATCTAAATTATTATTTATATTTATTGAGCAACCATGGTAAGCAATCCATTGTGATACTCTTATCCCAATTGCAGCAATTTTTTTATCTTCAACCCAAACACCTATGTTCCTTTTATCGGCATAACTTTTAATATTGTAGAGTTTTAAAAATTCAATAATGTTATTTTCAATCTGATGAACTAAATTTCTAATATCTTTTTTTCTTTTGTTTAAATTTAAAACAATATAAACAATTTTTTGTCCAGGATTATGGAGAGTGATTTTTCCACCTCTATTAGATTCAATAACTTTAATTTTTTTATCTAATATTTCATTTTTTTTAGCTCTTATACCTCCTGTAAAAGTTAAAGGATGTTCTAATATCCAAATCAATTCTTGAGCTTTAGACTTTTTAACTAATTCCACTCTTTTTTTAAGGTATGAAAAAGCTGTTTCATATCTGACTAATTTCTTACTAATTTTAACTTCTAAAGTCATTTTAATTTGAATTTTACCATTAGATAAACTATTAGTCTCACAAATAATGTAAAAGGAGTTTTTATGAGTTTAATAAAGTCTATAGGAAACAAGAAAGTAAACTTAGACTTTAATAAAAATTTTATTACAGTTTTTAGTGAAAAAATAAACGTAGGGGATCTTCAGTTTATCAACCAGACGCTAAAAGATTTGCACCCCTCTGATACCGCAAATCTTATAGAAAATTTATCTTATGAAACGCGTGTAAAATTAATTGAAATTGAATCTTTCAATATTGCACCTGAAATATTTATAGAATTAAACGAGTCTATTCAAAGCGATGTTCTTCATTTAATTTCAATAGATTCAATTTCAGAAATTGTAAAAAGATTAGAATCTGATGACGCGGTATCAATCCTAGAAAATTTAGAATTAGATAAGAAGAATTTAATATTAGATAAATTACCTCCTAAAGATAGATTTCTTTTAGAAGAAGGTCTTAGCTATCCTGAAGATTCTGCCGCACGTATTATGCAACGTGAATTTACAGCGATTCCAAGTGACTGGACGGTAGGTCAAACTATTGACTACCTTAGAGAAAGTAAAGATCTACCTCAAGAATTTTTAGAAATTTTTATAGTGGATAATGAATTTAAACCTATTGGTATTGTGCCTTCTTCAAGAGTTCTTAGAACCTCAAGAGATTCAAAAATGAATTTAATCATGCGAGAAATGCCAGTTCTTATTTCAGTTAATATGGACAAAGAAGAGGTTGGTCAGGCATTTGAGAATTACAATCTAGTATCTGCTGGTGTTGTGAATAAAAATAATAAACTAGTAGGGATGATAACAGCAGATGATATTCTTACAGTAGTACAAGAGGAAGCTGAAGAAGATGTGTTGAGACTTGCCGGTGTCGGTAATGAAGAAATCACCGATACTGTATTTGTCAAAACCAAAAGAAGATTTAACTGGTTACTTGTGAATTTGGCGACAGCTTTACTCGCCTCTTGGGTTATTAGTATTTTTGGTGCAGAGATTGAAAAAGTAGTTGCCCTAGCTTTTTTAATGCCAATTGTAGCTTCGATGGGTGGCAACGCAGGTATGCAGACTCTTGCAGTTACCATTAGGGCGATTGCAACCAAAGAACTATCTAGTGGTAATATAAATAAAATTATAACTAAAGAGTTTTTTATCGGTGTTTTAAATGGAATTATATTTGCAATTATTACCGGTGTTATAATTCAGCTCTGGTTTAAACAATTTGATCTTTCTATTATTATAGCTGCATCAATGGTTTTGAATATGATTGTCGCAGGTTTATTTGGAATATTAATACCTGTAACCTTAAAAAAAATGAATATAGATCCAGCTTTAGCATCTAGTGTTTTTGTAACTACTGTAACCGATGTAATTGGTTTCTTATCTTTTTTAGGAATCGGGTCACTAGTTTTTTTATAGATTGTCAATTACTCTTATTTTGCCTAGATGATAAGCTATAAAAATATTATAATTTTCTCTAATTGATTTTGCAGGTTTAAGTGTTTTTATATTAATAAATTCTAAATAATCTATATTTTTAACGCCGAATAATGATATCTTGCTTATAGCATTTAATTGTCTTTCTTTTAAGTTGGTAGATATTACATTTTGTTTTAAATTTTTTAAATATTTATAAATTTTTCCCGCAACTTTAATTTGTTTATTTTTCAATTTTTTATTTCTTGAAGACAAAGCAAAACCATTTCTCTCTCTTATAGTTGGACATGATATAATTTTTGTTGTAATTTTATTCTTTAACAAATGAAGACGTATAAGATTTAATTGTTGAAAATCTTTTAAGCCTAAAAAAATTGAATGTGGTTTAATTATCTCTATAAATCTATTAATAACGTTTAGCACCCCCTTAAAATGTTTGGGTCTAAACTTGCCACAAAGCTTTTTTGAAAATTTATCTAAGTATATGCGAGATTTTGGTCTAAATGAATAAATATCATTATTGTTTGGCAGGTAAAGATATTTAATATTTGCTCTTCTTAGAAGAGCAATATCTTTGCTCTCACTTCTTGGATATTTTTTAAAATCTGAACTTGTATTAAATTGTTTCGGATTTACATATATCGAAACCAGTACATTTTTAGATTCCTTTTTAGCTCTCTTTATTAAACTCAAATGCCCTTGATGAATTGAGCCCATAGTAGGCACAAAAGCTATATTTTTTTTATTAAAGATTTCCTTAATTAAAGTTTTTTTGTCTTTAAATATTTTCATTTGTAATAATTATGATTTAAAAGTAAAAGAATTATATGTTAAAGCATGCAGTAATACCATTAGCTGGTTTTGGTACTAGACTTTTACCCCTGTCAAGTATTACACCAAAAGAACTTTTACCAATAAATGGAAAATCTAATTTAGAGCATATACTAGATGAGTGTATTGAAGCAGGTATTAAAAAATTTATATTCATTATATCAAAAAGAAAAGAAAATATAAAAAAATATTTTTTTAATGATCAGTTCTATAAATCTATATTAGCTAAAAAAAAAAATAAAAGAATTAACAATATATATAAAAAATTAAAAAAGTATCAAAAAATGATAAAATTTGTTTATCAGAACAAACCTAAAGGAACTGGTGATGCAATTTTGAAATGTCGAAAATATATTAAAGAGTCACATTTTTTAATGCTTTTTCCGGATGATTTAATTATTAAAAAAAATTGTTCTAAAGAAATGATTGCGTTACACAAAAAAACCAAGGGATCAGTTATTGCTACAAAAATTGTAAAAAGAAAAACCGTTTCTAGATGGGGTATTCTTTCAATAAAAGATAAAAAAAAAAATTTTTTTACTATTAAAGATGTTGTTGAAAAACCAAGTTTAAAATTAGCACCCTCTAATTATGCTGTTATTGGTCGATATATTTTGCCCACGGGAATTATGCATAAATTAAAAAAATTAAAACCTGGCCAGGGTGGAGAAGTACATATTACCGATGCAATAAAAGAATTAATTTTTGATGGTGAAAAATTTTATGGCAATATATTCAAAGGTAAATATCTAGATTGCGGAACATTAAATGGTTATATTGATTCTGGAATTCAAATCGCAAAGGAAAAAAAATAATGAACATATGCATGATTGGTACAGGCTATGTTGGTCTTGTAAGTGGAGCTTGTTTTGCCGACATAGGTCATACTGTTTATTGTGTAGACAAAAATGAAGATATAATTAAAAAATTAAATTTAGGAAAGCCCACAATCTACGAGCCTGGATTGAGAGAAATTATAAAAGAAAACTATAGATCGAAAAGATTATTTTTTACAACAAATATTTCCGAAGCATTAAAAAAATCTGATATTGTTTTTATATGCGTTGGCACTCCAAGCAAAAAAAATTCTTTATCTGTTGACTTAAGCTATATCTTTAAAGTTGCGAGAGAAATTTTAAAATTTTCTAAAAAGAAAAAAATTGTTATTACCAAATCAACTGTACCCGTCGGAACTGGTGACCAAATCGAAAAAATTTTGAAAGATAAAAAAAAATTTACTGTTATTTCTAATCCAGAATTTTTAAGAGAAGGAGAGGCAATTAGAGATTTTAGATACCCCGATAGAATAATCATCGGTTCCAATGAAAAAAACTCACTTAATATAATGAAAAAATTATATCTACCTTTAATCAATAAAGGTGCAAAATATTTTACCACTAACAGACGTGGTGCAGAATTAATCAAATACGCATCCAATGCTTTCCTCGCAACAAAAATTACTTTTATTAACGAAATTGCAAACCTTTGTGAAAAAACCGGTATTAATATTGAAGATATTTCATTAGGTATGGGTAGTGACGTAAGAATAGGAAGTCGTTTTTTACGAGCCGGTCCTGCTTACGGTGGTTCATGTTTCCCTAAGGATACAAAAGGACTTGTTTCGATAGGCGATAAAGAAAAAATAGATCTCTCTTTAGTAAGATCTGTAATTAAGTCTAATGAAAATAGAAAAAAACTTCTTTTAAAAAGAGTACACAGTATCGTTGGAAAGAATATCAGAAATAAAAAAATAGTTTTTCTTGGAGTAACATTTAAACCTAACACGGATGACATGAGAGATTCTGCTAGTCTATCGATGATTCCTTATCTGCAGAAAAAAGGTGCTAAAATTTTGTATTACGAACCTACAGGTGAAAAAAAAGAATTTTCTAATTTAAAAAATTGTAAATTTTACAATCAAATTCACCTAGCATGTAAAGATGCAGATCTTATTATATTACATACTGAATGGGATGAATTTAAAACTCTTGATTTTAACAAAGTAGTTAAAAATAAAAAATATAAGCTGTATGATTTAAGGAATTTATATAACCAAGATGAAATGATGAAAAATAAAATAAAGTATTTTTCTATTGGTAGACCGGTCTTTAATTAATTTCGAAAATTGCCTCAATTTCAACCGCCGCACCTAAAGGAAGTGAATTAACACTTACAGCAGCCCTAGAATGCTTGCCGCTTTCTTCAAAAATATCTACTAACAATTCAGACGCTCCGTTTATAACTTTGGGCTGATCAATAAAATCACTAGTAGAATTAACAAACCCAGTAATTTTGATGCAGTTTTTTACTTTATGTAGATCACCTTTACATGCCGATTTTACTTGAGATATAATATTGATAGCACAAACTTGTGCTGCTTCGATACCTTGGTCCAAAGTTAATTCGGAACCTATTTTTCCTTTTATAAGTTTTCCATTTTCCTTAAGTGAAATTTGACCTGAGATAAAAACTAAATCTTTTGTTTTTTTGTACGCAACATATGCTCCAACGGGACTCGGTGCTTGTGGTAATAAAATATTTAATTTTTTTAAATTTTCTTCTGCGGTCACTTTTTTTCTGAAAGAACTTTAAGCGTGTCCTTAATTGTTTTATGGTCTTTACTGAATTCTTTAAGACTTCTTTTTTTTTTCTCTTTTTTATCCTGTCCAATGTTTAGGGTCTGACCAATAGTTTGATGTTTTTTACTAAAATTTTTCATTCCTTCAAAAAAACCATTTACTTTATTGCCCGTACCTTTAAGAATGGTGCTTGTACCTTTAAGAATTTTGCTACAAGCTGGATTAATTTTGCTTTCTTTTGCGTCACATTTTTTTTCAGCATTTAATGATGAAAAGCTAAATGTAAGTATAAATAATGATATAAAAATTTTTTTCATATTTTTTTTTTATTCTTATCATATTCTCTTCTTTTTTCTATTAAAAATAAAGCTTCTTCCATTGTTATCTCGTTAGCATTGTTTTCTTTTGGTATTTTAGCATTTAAAGACTTGTATTTGATATATGGACCAAATTGGCCTTTCATAATTTTGACAGGTTTTTTATCCTCAGGATGTTCACCTAAATTTTTTATAACAGTAGTTGACATCTTTCCTGGTTTTGAGTTTGCAATCAATGTAACAGCTCTATCGAGCTCCATCGAAAATATCTCTTCTACATTTTCAATTCTTGCTGATTTATTATCACACTTTAAATAGGGTCCAAATCTTCCCGTATTAAGAGTTATATTTTTT
>CAJQTN010000023.1 GCA_905620505.1 uncultured Pelagibacteraceae bacterium | reverse complement strand
GAAAAAGAATTTATTTCACTTGGTAGTTCACTTAAAAAATATACATCGCTTGGAAATATTTCAACATTCAAGATATAGGACAAAAATACTCTTATAGATTCAATGTTTTCTGCAAATAGAACACCAATAAAAATACCGGAAACACTAGCTATAAAACCAATTGTAAAACCTGTTAAAAAAAAAGATTTTATTATTGAATTGTTGCTTAAACCTAAGGTCTTTAAAATAGCAATCTCTTTCGTTTTGTTTTTAATCAAAATAGTTAGTCCTGAAATAATGTTAAACGCTGCTACAATAATAATTAAAGTTAAGATTATAAACATTACATTCCTTTCAACTTTAAGAGCGCTGAAAAAAGATTTGTTTAAATCAATCCAACTATAAACATACAAATTATTATTAATTATTTCTATCTTATCTTTCACATCATTGGCTTTTAAGGGATTCGGTAAATAAACTTCTAGACTGAGGTCGCGCTTGGTTTTTTCAAAGAAATATAATGCTTCATCTAAATTTAAAAAAACAACATTTTTATCAAATTCGTAAAAGCCACTACTAAAAATACCTTCTACGGAATAGGTCTCTTGTTTCGGGAGGCCACCAAAAGGAGTGCTAATATAAACAGATGAGAGAAGGTTAATTTTATCACCAAGAGCTAAATTTAATTCTATTGCTAATTCTTTGCCAACAATAATTTGTCCTTTTTTAATTTTATTGTTATCTCCTTCAATTAAAATTTCCTTTAAAAAAATTGAGTTTTTTTTATTTTCTAGGTCTAGGCCTTTAATCATTAAACCTTTCGCGTAATCATTATTAATTACCACTCCTTCTCCAGTGTAGGAATCCGAAACCTTTATGTTGGGAAAATTTTTATTTAACTGAGTCCTAAATTTTGAGTCAATTTTTTCGTTGCCATATGGTTTAATGATTATATGGGGGTTAAATCCAAGAATTTTATTAGTAAGTTCTGTTCTGAAGCCATTCATAACAGACATGACAATAATTAAAATTGCAACACCAAGCATTATTCCAATAAATGAAAAAATTGAAATAACTTTTAAAAAACCTTCTTTCCTTTTGGGTTTTAAATTTCTTAATGCTATTAGTCTTTCTGCTGAGGTAAACAATTTAATTTTTTATTTTTTCTTTAATTTCTTCCAGGTTTAAGAGTATTGAGTTTTCGCCCACCTCTTTAAATTCAAATCTATTTTCTTCAGACCTAGAGCCAATTATAATTTGATAAGGAACGCCAATTAAATCATGTTTTTTAAATTTAGCCGACATATTCTCATCTACATCGTCTAAAAGTACGTCAATTTTTTGTTTCTTTAAATCTTTGTAAATTTTTATAGCAATTTCAAAGCTTTTTTGGTCGTTCTTGTTAATGTTTGGAATAATCACAACATCGTAGGGTGAAACTGATTTTGGCCATTTCATAACGTTATTTTGGAAATTTACTTCGATTAAAGCCCCTACTAATCTAGACACACCTATTCCATACGATCCCATTTTTACTGCAACTTTTTTTCCTTCTTGATGGTCGACTAGACAATTAAGAGGTTTGGAATATTTGTCTCCGAAATAAAAAATATGCCCAACTTCAATTCCCTTTGTAGAAATTTGATCGTCCTTCTTAACTTTTGTGTCAAAATCACTTTTGTTAAATTTTTCGTCTGTCACAGCATAAAAAGATGAGAAGTCATTTCTCATTTTTTCTAAAGATTTTTCACTAGAATCGTATTTATTAGTGTTTATTTCAAAAATTTTTTTATCGGCATATACATTGCTTTCTCCTGTATCTGCTAAAATAATGAATTCATGAGATAGTTCACCTCCAATAGGTCCTGTATCTGCTGCCATTGGTATTGCTTTAAGCTTAAGTTTTGAAAATATTTTTAGGTAAGAGTAAAACATTTTATTATAAGACTTTTTTGCTTCTTCATCACTAATATCAAAAGAATAGGCATCTTTCATATAAAACTCACGGCATCGCATAATACCAAATCTTGGTCTTACTTCGTCTCTAAATTTCCATTGAATGTGGTAAAGCATTTGAGGTAATGATTTATATGACTTAATGCTTGATCGAAAAATTTCAGTTATAAGTTCTTCATTGGTTGGTCCATAAAGCATTTCTCTTCCTTGCCGATCTTTAATTCTTAACATTTCATCACCGTACTCATTGTATCTTCCACTTTCTTTCCAAATATCCGCTGATTGTATAGTTGGCATTAACATTTCTTGTGCGCTAATATTGTTTTGTTCTTGTCTCACTATATTTTCAATTTTTTTCATAACCTTAAAACCTAAAGGTAACCATGAATAAATTCCAGCTGATGATTGTTTAATCATGCCAACTCTAAGCATAAGCTGGTGGGATTTAATTTTTGCATCAGTTGGTAAATCTTTTGTTAATGGTAAAAAAATTTTTGAAAGTAGCATTATTGTAAATAACCTCTTAAATTTAAATAATTTTGACTTACTAAATAATATATTACTAAAAAAATTACTGAAGTAATTAAAGTAGTTATTAAAAATTTTTTTCCAATTTTAGGGTTTTTTGGAGCACCACGATCATTACCGTGCAATTCATCAGTAAATTTTGCATTTTGCGATTTTATTCCAATTGGTAGAACTGAAAAAAATACTATCCACCAAATTGATATATAAACTATTAAAGAACCAGTGGTAGACATTAAATTCTTGCTAAGTTAATTCTGGTGTGAGGTTTTTTTCCTGTTTTTTCTCTGACAATTCTTCTGCAGCTTTGTTTTAAGGCTTCTATTAAGTTGTGTTCTTGTTTTTTATTTTGTAACGAAAATGTTTTACAAATTTCAGATATTTCATCTTCCATGTCGAAAATGAATGTCTCATCTAAATCGCTTACTGGAAGACCTTTAAAAGAAACAACTGGTTTTCTGATTTTACCGTTGTTGCCAATTGGTAGAGTAATCTCTAAATAACCATTGATAGCTAAGTTTCTTCGTTCCTTGACAGAGTTAGAATCATCTCTCACAGAAACGGTGCCGTCTAGATACATTCTACCTGATGGAGCTTTATCAATTATTTGAGGGGTTTCACCAGGATAAATTTTTATAATGTCTCCATTTTCTATCTGCAAACTGTGTGGAACTTTCATTTCTTTGGCGAATTTTGCTTGTTCAATCATATGACGATGTTCTCCATGAACCGGAATAATAGATTTTGGCTTTACCCAACTATACATATCTTTTAAATCATCTCTATTGGGGTGCCCAGACACATGCACAAAAGCATTTTCTTCAGTTATAATTTCAATATTATTTTTTACAATTTCATTGTGCATTGCGTATAATTTTTTTTCATTACCAGGTATAATTTTTGATGAAAAAATTACTGTATCATTTTTTTCTAAAAATACATCAGGATGGATACCAGAGGTAATTCTTTTCATTGCACCCATGGGTTCACCTTGACTGCCAGTGCATAAATAAATAATTTTATCTTTTGATATATTCTTTGCATCCCTAGGGTCTATTGGTTCTATTAAATTTTGTAAGTAGCCGCATTGTTTTGCAGCTTTATAAATTCTGTGCATAGACCTGCCGACTAAAGATATTTGTCTATTTGATTTTTGAGCACAATAAAAAACTGTTTCCATTCTTGCTACATTAGAAGCAAAAGTTGTAACAATAATTCTTTTTTTTAAATTTAATATAATTCTTAAAAGACTTTCCCTAACGTCAGACTCAGATCCAGCTCTACCTTCGCTAAAAACATTTGTAGAGTCACATACCATAGCTAATACATTTTGACTTCCTATTTCTCTTAATTTTTTTTCATCAATTCTTTCTCCTATTAACGGATTAGGGTCACACTTCCAGTCACCAGTATGTAGAACTATTCCTGCAGGAGTTTTTATGCTGAGACCGTTAGGTTCTAAAATTGAATGTGTTAAAGTAATAAATTCTATTTCAAAAGGACCGAGTTTAATCTTTCCATTTAATGGAACTATTTTTAAATAACTTGTGATATCAATTTTTTTTTCTTTAAATTTTTCCGTTAATAATGCTGCGGTAAAAGGAGTTGCGTATATTTTACATTTAAGCTCTGGCCATATAATTGCAACAGATCCTATGTGATCTTCGTGGGCATGTGTTAGTACAATGCCTAATAAATCTTTTTTCTTATCTATTAAAAAACCAGGGTCCGGGTAAATTAAATCTACACCAGGAATAGAATCATCTGCAAAAGTGACACCCATGTCAACAGCTATCCATTTTTGATCTTCTTCTTTACCGTAAGCATACAGGTTCAGATTCATGCCTATTTCACCAGAGCCACCTAGTGGACAAAAAAGAAGTTCCTCTTTACTCATTTGATTAAATTTTTATAAATATACATGACACCTTTTACAGTAATGTTAGGTTCAATAGTTGAATTATTATTAATAAATTTAGAAAAAATTTTTGAATATCCACCTGTTAAAATTATCTTAAAGGTACAATTAAAAGATGTTTTAATCTTTTTTACTATATTGTTTATTAATCCTTGATAGCCCCACAAAAAACCAGCGTTAAGAGCCTCTTTTGTGTTTTTACCGTATGTTTTTGAATTCACCTCTAGGTTAAATACAGGTAAAGATGCTGTAAATCGATTTAAATTTAGTATCGAAAGTTTAACGCCTGGAGCAATAACTCCTCCTTCATAAACACCAGGAATTCTTACAATGTCGAATGTGGTTGCTGTTCCAAAATCAATAATTAAACAATTTTTTTTATACAAACTGTAAGCTCCAATTGCGTTAGCAATTCTGTCTGATCCCAATTGATTATATTTATTAATTTTTATTTTTATTAAATTTTTAAGAGAAAGTTTCTTAATTTCATAAACTTGATATTTTTTTATTTTAAGAAATTCACTTATTTTTTGATAAGCTTTTGGTACTACACTGGAAAATAAAATTTTTTTT
>CAJQTN010000022.1 GCA_905620505.1 uncultured Pelagibacteraceae bacterium | reverse complement strand
AATGGGCCTCTTTAGTTTCTATAGTTTTTTTAAAAGCTATTTTGCTCATGTATCCATGCATCAATACATCGCCAGTTTTAAAGTCTGTAGTTATAACTGGCACCAAACCTTTGCCATCAAATTTAGGAGATAAGAATATTCCTTCTTCCACCTCAAATATATTTTTTCGTTTTCCAAACATCTGCGTAAAATAATGAAAAAAAGACAAAATAGCAATTTGCTTTAGTATTTTATGTGCTGTAAAAATGATTACTATTATGAAACTAGTAAAAGACACAGATAAACTTGCATTAAATAAAGATCAAATTACCGATCTTCAAGCTGAAGAAGCTTTTAAAACTGTATTAAAGTGGATTGGAGAAGACCCAAACAGAGAAGGGTTGCTTGAAACACCTAAAAGAGTCGTTAAAGCATTTAAAGAATATTTCAAAGGTTACAATCAAAATCCAGCAGAAGAACTTAAAAAAACGTTCGGGGACGTCGATGGGTACGATGACATGGTTGTAGAGAAGAACATTTCATTAGAAAGCCATTGCGAACACCACATGGCACCAATAATTGGTGTAGCTCATGTTGCGTATATTCCTAAAAATAAAGTTGTAGGATTAAGCAAGCTAGCAAGAACAGTCGATATATTCTCAAAAAGATTACAAACCCAAGAAAGACTTACTATGCAAATTGCGAAAACTTTAATGGAAGGTTTAGATGCTAAAGGTGTCGCCGTAACAATTGATGCAGCCCATCAATGTATGACAATGCGGGGTATTAAGAAAGAAAGAGCAACAACAATAACAAATTATTTTTTAGGTACTTTTAAAGAGGATCTTTCACACCAAAATAGATATTTAAGACTCATTAGTAAATAAAATATGACAAATAAATTTAAAGCTCTAATAATTGACAATCAGAAAGAAAATTTTACCAGAAGTGTTCAAGAGCTTGACATTAGCGCTTTAAAAGACGGAAATGTTTTAGTTAAAGTAGATTACTCAAGTTTAAACTATAAAGATGCTATGATACTTAAAGATGGCGGAAGAATTGTTAGAAACTTTCCATTTGTACCAGGTATAGACTTTTCAGGTAGTGTTGTTGAAAGTGAAGACACAAATTTCAAATCAGGTGACAGAGTTATTCTTACAGGATTTAGAGTAGGCGAAGCATTCTTTGGAGGATTTTCTCAATACGCAAAAGTGAATTCTAACTTTTTAATAAAAGCTCCAGCAAATATTAGCAATCATCAAGCAATGATGTTGGGAACGGCAGGATTTACTGCTCTACTTTGTTCTTTCGCAATAAAAGCTAGAGAAGAACTATTGATGGGAGAAAAAGTTAAAGATGTTCTGGTCACAGGAGCCACAGGTGGAGTGGGTAGTATTGCGGTAATGATCTTATCAAAAATGGGTTATGATGTTCACGCAGTTACTGGAAAAAAAGATAAAAATGACTACCTTAAAAATTTAGGTGCAAAAAATATTATTGAGAGAAAAGAATTTGAAGGTGAAAGCAAGCTATTAGAAAAAGCTCTCTGGGATGGTGTAGTTGATACTGTTGGAGGTGCTGCTTTAACAAAAATATTTGCGCAGACAAAACCTGGTGGAATTGTTGCAGCATGTGGTAATGCTGGAGGAATTAAAATTAACACTACGGTAATGCCTTTTATTATCAGAGGAGTAAAACTTTGGGGAATAGATTCTTCGGGAGCTTCTCTAAAACGTCGAGAATTTGTTTGGAACGAAGCTTCTAAGCTCATTGATTTTGATAAATTAAAAAGTTTTACCCAAGAACTATCATTCGTAGATCTTTTAGAAACCTACCCAAAACTTCTAAAAGGTGAATTTTTTGGAAGAGCAGTAGTAAATCCAAACAAATAGATATAAAATCTAGCATTATGGATTGGGACAAATTAAAGATTTTTCATACTGTTGCAGAAGCTAGTAGTTTTACAAAAGCAGCAACTGTTCTGAATTTAAGCCAATCAGCTATTAGTAGACAAATTCAATCTTTAGAACACGAACTTAAAATACAGCTTTTCGAAAGGCACGCTAGAGGTTTGGTACTAACAGATAACGGAAAATACTTATTTCAAACTGCCCATGAAGTTATTGCAAAATTAAAAGACGTAGAGGCAACTCTGAGTGATGAAAAAGATAAGCTTAAAGGAAAATTGACCGTAACTACTGTTGTAAGTTTTGGCACAACTTGGCTTACTCCAAGAATTAAAGAATTTATGGATCTGCATCCTG
>CAJQTN010000021.1 GCA_905620505.1 uncultured Pelagibacteraceae bacterium | reverse complement strand
AAAACATTTAAAAAAACACTAAAAAATGAAATATAAAATGGAATGCGTGTATTGTCTCTAGCAAAAAAAAAATTGGACAAAATTTTAATCAATGCAAATGCTGGAACTCCATATCCAAAATATTTTAAAGCGTTGGCAGTTAAAATAACATCTTTTTCAAGAAATGAACCGTAGCCAAACAGTGCGTTAGTTATTTCTTTTGAAGCTATGATTAAACCAAAACATGCGGGTACAGACAAAAGCAGGCAAAGTTCAAGTGACTTGCTCTGTATGTTGTGTACTTCATTCCAACTACCTATTTTTATTTTTTTTGTTAACTCTGGAAGTGCCACTGTGCCAATTGCTATTCCAGCTATAGCTAGGTTTATTTGATAAATTCTATCAGCATAATATAAATAAGAAACTGCTCCTGCCTCAAAAGAAGCAATGATTGTGCCTATTAAAATATTAATTTGTGTAACGCCAGATGAAAAAATACTAGGTAATAATTTTTTTAAAAAAAATTTGACTTTTGAGTTAACTTTCATTTTAAAATGAATGGAAGGTTTGTAGTATTTCTTCGTATAAAAAATTAAAAACAACAATTGAAACAAACCAGCTAGTGTAACAGCATATGAAAGGTTTAATCCAAAGTTTAAATCAAAAAAATAAGAAATTAATAAACTTAAAATTAAAAAAATATTTAGTATAATTGGAGCAGCGGCGGCGGCGGCGAATTTATTATTTGTATTTAATATTCCTGAAAAAAAAGAAGATAAACTTACAAAAAATAAAAAGGGAAAAGTTATTCTTGTCAATTCTACAGCTAAATTATATTTTTCAAAATCTTCATAAAATCCTGGTGCTATTAAGTAGACTATAGCTGGTGTAAAAATTTCTACTAAAAATACAATTCCTAATAAAATTATTATTAATAAATTTAAAACGTCATCAGCAAATTTCTTCCCTTCGTCGGCATTGTTCAAGTTTGCTTCTGTATAACTCGGAATAAAAGCTGCGTTAAACACTCCTTCAGCGAAAAGTCTTCTAAAAGTGTTGGGTAGTCGAAAAGCTACAAAAAAAGCATCCGCATAAATTGATGCTCCCAAAAAGGATGCTATTAATATGTCTCGTAAATATCCTAATAGGCGGCTTACTAAAGTATAAAAACTAAAGACAGAAGCTGAAGATAATAAGTTCATATGTTTTTTTATAAAAAAAAATCAAATTAATGATGATTTTGTTTATTTTATATTACATACTCAATTTTTATGACAAAAAAATCTAAAATTGACCATTACACAGATAAAGAAGCATTAGACTTTCACACACAAGGTAAGTCAGGTAAAATAGAGATAAATTCTTCTAAACCTCTAATTACTAAAAGAGACCTATCATTGGCTTATTCACCCGGTGTAGCGGTTCCGGTTAAAGAAATTGAAAAAAACCCTGAGGCTGCCTATGACTACACGAGTAAAGGAAATTTAGTAGCCGTGATTAGTAATGGATCTGCAATTTTAGGTCTTGGAAATCTTGGGGCATTAGCTTCAAAGCCTGTAATGGAAGGTAAATCTGTTTTGTTTAAGAGGTTCGCAGACATAGATTCGATTGACATTGAGGTTGATAGTTCTGATGCTAATGAGATAATTAATACCATTAAAAATATTGGTAATACTTTTGGTGGAATTAATTTAGAAGATATTGCTGCTCCCGACTGTTTTATAATAGAACAAAAACTTAAAGAGTTATTAGATATACCTGTTTTTCATGACGACCAACATGGCACTGCAATCATAACAACTGCAGCGCTGATTAATGCTCTAGATATTTCAAAAAAAAAAATTACTGAAATAAAAGTTGTTATTAATGGAGCTGGTGCTTCTGCTATTGCTTGCACCAATCTATTCAAACTTTCCGGTGTGAAAAGTGAAAATGTAATTATGTGTGATAGATTAGGTATTATTTATAAAGGTAGAGAAAAAATTGATCAATTTAAATCTGCTCATGCAGCCGAGACTACGCTAAGAACACTTGCGGAAGCTATGAAAGGTGCGGATGTTTTTTTAGGCCTGTCTGCAAAAGATGTTGTGACAAAAGACATGATTATATCAATGGCAAAAAATCCTATTATTTTTGCTTGTGCCAACCCAGATCCAGAAATAAAACCTGAATTAATAGATGAGGTTAGGACAGATGCTATTGTTGCAACAGGAAGATCTGATTATCCAAATCAAGTTAATAACCTTATCGGCTTCCCTTATATTTTTAGAGGTGCACTTGATGTTAGAGCTAAAGAAATTAATGAAGAGATGAAGGTTGCAGCAGCAAAAGCAATTGCTCAATTAGCAAGAGAAGAAGTACCTGATGAAGTTGTCGCGGCTTATGGGGGGGAAAGACCACGATACGGTAGAGAATATATAATTCCCTCAACATTTGATCCAAGATTAATTAGTGTCATACCTGCAGCGGTAGCGGAAGCGGCTATGAAGTCAGGAGTGGCTAGAAAAAAAATTAATGATATAGAAAAATATAAAGAAGACTTATCTCGAAGACTTGATCCTTCAATGAATATTATGCAAGGTATAAATGCTCAAATTAAAAAATCACAAAAGCGAGTAGTATTTGCAGAGGGAGAAGACCCTAATATTTTACGAGCAGCTGTAGCATTTAAAAATAGTAAATTAGGTATACCAATTTTAATTGGGAAAGAAGAAAGGGTAAAAGAACAACTAAAAAATATAGGTTTGGATGAAAATTTTAATATTGAAATTGTAAGCTCAAAAGATATAGATAAAAGAGATAGGTATACAAAACATCTGTATAAAAAACTTCAAAGAAGCGGCATGTTAGAGAGGGAATGTGATCATTTAGTTAGAAATGACAGGGTAACATGGGGATCGTGTATGCTTGCCTGCGGTGATGCCGATGCCATGGTAACAGGTGGAACAAGACATCATGCTGCTACTATAGAAAAGTTGAATAAAGTTGTAGATTCTAGACCGGGAGAAATAATATTTGGCCTAACAATGCTAGTGTCAAAAGGTAGAACAGTTTTCGTGTCTGATACAAATGTTCATGATAATCCAACTGCAGAACAACTTGTTCAAATAGCCATTTCAAGCACTAGAGTAGCAAGATTGTTTGGTTTTGATCCTAAAGTTGCTTTTCTTTCTCACTCCACTTTCGGTAAACCCGCAACGGTAAGGACTAAACACGTTAGAGAAGCCATTGAATTAATGAAAACTAAAAAAGTAGATTTTGATTATGATGGAGAGATGCAGCCTGATGTTGCCTTAAATCCTGAATACAAGGAATCATATCCATTTTCAAAAATTGTTGGTAATGCAAATATTTTAATTATGCCAGCTCTTCACAGTGCATCTATATCTGTAAAAATAATGAAAACGTTTGGTGGTGCTAAATTAATTGGACCACTATTAATTGGTTTAGGACTTCCGATTGAAATTGCTCCTCTAAGATCTTCTCCTTCTGAAATCTTAAATCTCGCTTCTATCGCAGCGTACTCTTCTGAAGTCATCAATTATAAAGATTAAATTTTGTTTCTACTAAGCTCAGAAACTAAATAAATAGTTGGCATGACGTCTTTTACATCATAAATTTGATTAGCTTCTTCTATAACTTCTTTTTTCTCTTCTTCATTCATGGCAATGCCGAAAATATAAATTGTCTCGTTGATTGTCTCTAATGTATAATTGCTAGATTTGACCAGTTTATTAAAAATTAAAGCAGTTCTTAGTTGCGTGGTTATAAGAATATCTTTTGCTGCACCTTTAAAATTGGATTGACCTTTTATTTCTATGGCGTTTTTAACTGATCTTACCCCTTTTGTTTCCCAGGACAATTTTGTTATTTTAATTTTTTCTTCAGGTTCGTCTACTTTGCCAGTCAAAAATATTCTTCCATCTAAAATTTCAACCTGTATGTATAAAAAATATTTTTTCTCAGTTAAGGTTAATCTTGCCACTAAACTTTTTTGCATAAGTGTGTCGTCAATTTGCATACCTACTGTTCGTGGATCGAAACCAATACTTACGCCTCTACCGAATGTAGAAAGATTATTTTTTATACAGCTAGTTAAGGCTACAATTAAGAAACTTAGGCTAATTATTTTTTTTATCATTTTTTATTTTCAAACAAATTTCGTACACTTTTTTCTTAGAGACTTTTTCTTTTTTGATATTAGTTCTACAACATCTTTTAGACTATATTTTTTAAGGTACTCGGTTGCTTCTACAGTAATATCTACGTCTGATACTGCTTCAGTATTAGTGTAAATTTTCGATATTACAATAGTTAGTTCTCCTTTTGGAATGGTCTTAAAAGGCTTTATTGTGCTTATCTTATCCCTGTAGAAAGTTTCATGCATTTTACTAATTTCTCTGGCAATAAGAATGTCTCTTCCCGAAAAATAAACCTTAAAAAAATTTAAATAAAAATTTATCTTTATTCCGGGTATAAAAAATACTAAAGAAAAATCTAGATTTTTAAGACTATTCATTGTTTTAATAAGATCGTTCTCAGTTTTAGGCAAAAACCCATAAAAAAAAAATCTGTCATTAAAACCTGCAATAGAAACGGCAGCAGTTATTGCCGAAGGTCCCGGTATGGGGAAAATTTTAATATTTTTTTCAACACAAGTTTTGACTAATAAATGTCCTGGATCAGAAAGTGTTGGCGTTCCTGCGTCAGAGATTAAACTCAAAATTTTACCCTCATTTAAATATCCAATAATTTTTTTTAACTCTTTTTGTTCGTTAAATTTATGGTAGGGAACTAATTTTTTTTTAATCCTATAGTGATTTAGTAACTTTAAAGACCTTCTAGTGTCTTCACATAAAATAATGTCTGATTTTTTTAATACCTCTAAAGACCTTAATGTTATATCATCTAAATTTCCTATGGGTGTAGATACAATATATAGTCCTGGGTTTAATATGCTCATAAAAAATGATTAAAAACATTGTTACATTTTTATCTTATGTATTTCTATTATTTAATAATATTTTAGTTGCAGACGAAAATGATGGAAAACTTAGAGTTGGTTTGCTAGCGCCTTTTTCTGGTGAGTATAAAAACTTAGGTGAATCATTGCTATTGTCTACTCAACTTGCTCTTAATGAAATAGACAGCAGAGATATTATTATTATTCCTAGAGATAGTGGCTCTAATGATAAAAAAAAATTAAACAAAGCAATTAAAGAAATAAGAAATAATGGTGCAAAAATAATAATTGGCCCTATGACCTCTTCGTCTTTTAAAGAACTCGGCAAATATAATAATACAATTTTTATTTCTCTCTCCAATAAAGAACCAAAAATATCTAGTAATGTAATCAACATAGGAATAAGTCTCGAGTCACAACTTGAGGCTATTGAACAATTATTAATCAAAGAAAAGAAAATAAAAACTATAATTTTATATCCAAAAAATAAATATGAAAAATTCATAGATGAAAAAATTAAATCACTAAAATTAAAAAGTTATAAAATCTTTAAATACAGTCCAGATCCAAGAATTCTTACTGGTGAAATAGAAAAAATAACTAATTATAGTCAGAGAAAAAAAAACCTAGAAACAAGAAAAAAAATTTTAAAAAAACTAAGTGATGATCAGTCAAAAAAAGAATTAGAAATCCTTGAAAGACTTTACACTCTAGGTTCAGTAGATTTTGACTCAGTTATTGTTATTGATTTTGGAACTAATCTTAAAAGTGTTCTATCATCATTGGTTTATACTGATGTTGACGATAAAACTGTTCTTATTACAACAGTGAATCAATGGTTTGATGAAAGTATTTTTCGCGAAAATTTAGTTAAAAATTTATATTTTCCATCTGTCGATATGAATCAATTCAAAAAATATAATAAAAAATACT
>CAJQTN010000020.1 GCA_905620505.1 uncultured Pelagibacteraceae bacterium | reverse complement strand
GTTCGTAATTTTTGATTAGCTCTTCAACTGAAGTATGTACGGTCTCTAAAATTAAATTTGGATAAAATCCAAAAAAAAGAACAAGTCCTACAAGAGTAAAAAGGACTGTCCCCTCCGAAAAGTTTAAGTCTTTAAGTTCTTTCAGTTCACTTTTTTCTAGTTTTCCAAAAACTACTCTTTTATATAGCCAAAGCATATAAGCTGCTCCTAAAATTATTCCTATACTTGCTAGTATTGCTACTAAGAAACTTTTCTGAAAAGCTCCTATTAAAATTAAAATTTCACCAACAAAGCCACTGGTGCCTGGCAAACCTAGAGCTCCAAGCATAAATACAGCAAAAACTAAGGAGTATTTTGGTAAAATATTAACTATTCCACCATAAGAGCTAATAAGCCTTGAGTGAACCCTATCATAGAGAACACCAACGCACAAAAAGAGAGATGCAGAAATAAGTCCATGGCTAAGCATTTGAAAAATACTTCCTTCTATGCCCTGTTGCGTAAAAGTAAAAATTCCCAAAGTGACAAATCCCATGTGAGCAACTGAAGAATAAGCAATGAGTTTTTTCATGTCTTCTTGCATTAGCGCTACTAAGGATGTGTAAATAATTGCAATAATACTAAGTGTAAAAACTAAAGGAACAAAATATTCAGAAGCAACGGGAAACATTCCAATTGAAAATCTCAAAAAACCATATCCTGCCATTTTTAATAAAATAGCAGCAAGTATTACGGAACCAGCTGTTGGTGCCTCTACATGAGCATCTGGCAACCAAGTGTGGACAGGCCACATAGGCATTTTGACAGCAAAAGAACTGAAAAAAGCTAGCCATAGAACGTATTGATACTTAACTGGTATTTTAATTTCAAATATTTGTGTGATGTCCGTAGTTCCAGTGATCCAGTAAATAGAAATAATTGCAACTAACATTAAAACAGATCCAAGCAGTGTGAAAAGGAAAAATTTAAAAGCTGCGTAAACTCTTTTTGGCCCACCCCATATACCAATAATTAAAAACATAGGAATTAAACCTGCTTCAAAAAAAATATAAAAGACAACAAGATCTAAAGAACAGAAAACTCCTATCATAAAAGTTTCTAAAATTAATATAGCTATTAAAAATTCTTTAAGTCTTGTCTTGACGCTGTTAATACAAGATATAATGCAAATTGGTGTAATAAATGCAGTTAAAACTATGAATAAAATAGAGATACCATCTATTCCAAATTTAAATTTTATAAATCCACTTACCCAGTTTTGTTCTTCTATAAATTGAAATCCTGTAAAACTTTTGTCAAAAGAATACCACAAAAAAATAGTTAAGATTAAATTTGCAAAACTTGTAAATAATGAAAGGTTAATTGCATTTTTATTTTCATTTTTTTTACTTTTTGAGAACAGAATAAATAAGGCTCCTAGAACAGGCAATAAAGTTACAGATGAAAGTATTGGAAAATTCATTTTATTTAATCATTAGGTACGTTAATAAAAAAGAAAGGCCTAAAAGCATGACAAAAGCATAATCATAAATATATCCACTTTGAAATTTTACCGCTTTATTGGAGAAATATTTAATTATTTTTGAAAAACCATCTGGTCCATAACGGTCAATAGTGTTTTGGTCACATTTCTTCCAAAGGAAAGTGCCGACTAATTTTAGAGGTTTAACAAATATAGTTTCATAGAGCTCATCAAAGTACCATTTGTTTAGTAAAAAATTGTAAAGTGGTTCGTTTAGTATTCTAATTCCATTAAGAATATTAGTATTCTTAATATACAAATAATAAGAAAGTGGTATCGCAACAACTACAAGAAATGGTGTTGAAAAAACAAGCCAAAGCGGTAGATGTAAATGTTCTATCTCCTTAATAAAGAAAATAGATTCCTTCCAAAAATCTAAATAATTATGACCTATTAGCAAGTCTTTAAATGCATAGCCCGCAAAAAGAGCTCCTAGTGCAAGGAAAATTAGCGGTATTAGCATTATTGGTGGAGATTCGTGTGTTTTTTCAATTGGTATGTCTAAATTGTTATATTTACCGTGAAAAGTTTTAAAAAAAAGTCTCCATGAGTATATTGCTGTTAAAAATGCAGTAACGATCCCGACCGTCATAGCGTAATAACCGATGCTAGAATTTTTAAAATAAGCAAATTCAATGATCGCATCTTTAGAATAGAAACCTGACAGTAGTGGAAAACCTGTTAATGCTAATGTTCCTATTAACATTAAAGCCCATGTATAAGGAATTTTTCTCCAAACACCTCCCATTTTTCTTATATCTTGTTCGTCTTTAAAAGTATGAATTACAGAACCAGCACCTAAAAATAGTAAAGCTTTAAAAAAAGCGTGTGTAAATAAATGAAATATAGCAACATGATAAGCGCCTACTCCAGCAGCAAAAAACATGTAGCCTAATTGACTGCAAGTTGAATATGCAATAATTTTTTTAATATCATTTTGCACTAATGCAACTGAAGCAGCAAATACTGCTGTTATCATTCCTACCGCTGCAATAAAATTTAAAGCAACTTGTGAGTATTCAAAAATTGGTGAACATCTCACAACTAAAAAAACTCCTGCTGTAACCATTGTAGCTGCATGTATTAATGCGGAAACTGGTGTTGGTCCTTCCATTGCATCTGGCAACCATGTGTGAAATAAAAATTGTGCTGATTTTCCCATCGCTCCAATAAATAAAGTTAAAGATATTAATGTGATTAAATTCAAGTTAAATCCAAGAAAATTAATTTCTTTGGTTGATTGTTCAGCAACTTTAGAAAAAACTTCATCGTAATTTAATGTCCCGAAATAATTAAAGATTAAAAACATACCTATAGCAAGACCGAAGTCTCCTACTCTATTAACTAAAAAAGCTTTCATGGCAGCATTATTAGCTGAATTTTTTTTATACCAAAAACCAATTAGGAGGTAAGAGCATAATCCTACGCCTTCCCAGCCAAAAAATAATTGTAAAAAATTATCAGATACTACTAACATTAACATAGCAAAAGTAAAAAGGGACAAGTAAGCCATGAACCTTGGTTTGTTTGGATCATGTGTCATATACCCTATTGAATACAGATGTACTAATGATGAGACTGAAGTTACAACAACTAACATTATAGAGCTTAATGGGTCTATATTAATGGACCAATTAACCTTAAGATTACCTACGCTAATCCACTCAATTATTTTATAATTTGTATACTCTCCATAAACAATTCCATTGTAAAAAATTATTATTGATAAAATTGCTGATAAAAATAAAAATGTTGTAGTGGTTACTTCGGCATACCTGTCACCTAAAGATTTTAAACTGTAACCAAGAATGGCACCTATTAATGGTAAAAATACTATTAAGTAAGACATCTAACCTTTCATCTCGTTAATATCTTGCACTCTTATAGAGCCTTTGTTTCGGTAGTAAGAAACAATAATTGCTAGACCTATTGCAGCTTCTGCCGCCGCAACAGTTAGTATGAAAAAAGTAAAAATTTGACCAACTATTTCATTTGAGTATGTTGAAAAAGCCACTAGATTTATATTTACTGACAGTAGAATTAATTCAACTGACATTAAAATTACAATTACGTTTTTTCGATTTAAAAATATACCTACTACCCCTAGTAAGAAAATGACTCCACCAAGTGTTAGGTAGTGACCCAGCTCGATATTAATCATCAATTTTTACCCCAACATTAAATTCTGCTTCAACAATTTCTACAGATGTTTCACTTTCTCTTGAAATTTGATTTATGTAACTTTGTTTTTTAACACCTTCTCTTTTTCTGTAAGTCAAAACAATTGCACCAATCATTGATAATAATAAAATTATTCCAGCTATTTGAAATAAATATATATAGTCGGTGTAAAGCACACTACCGAGTTGATGAGTGTTAGAAAAATTTGAATCTATAGGTATAGAGTCTGTGCTAATAAAATTTGCTTTATATTTCCACCCACCAATAACTACTAGAACTTCTGAGAGAATAATTATACTTACAATTAAACCTACGGGTATGTGTGTTGATTTTTTTAACCCTCTAAACCATGATTGTTTTTGTTCCGCTACATTTAACATCATAACGACAAATAAAAATAATACCGCTACTGCTCCTACGTAAACAATAAGCATGATCATTCCTAAAAATTCTGCACCAATCATAATAAAAAGACATCCGACTGAGATAAAATCTAAAATCAAAAAAAAAACAGCGTGCACAGTGTTTTTACTAACAATAACCATTAAAGCTGATCCGACTGTAATAATAGAAAAAAAATAGAAAAAAATTGTATGCGCTAACATTTATCGGTATGGTTTATCTAATCTAATATTTTTAGCTAGAACATCTTCCCATCTATCGCCGTTGTCCATTAATTTTTCTTTATTATAATAAAGTTCTTCTCTAGTTTCTGTTGAAAATTCAAAATTTGGTCCTTGAACTATTGCCTCTACGGGGCAGGATTCTTGACACAAGCCACAGTAAATACATTTAAGCATGTCAATATCATATCGTGTAGTCTTTCTACTTCCATCTTCTCTCTCTGTAGATTCTATTGTAATAGCTTGTGCAGGGCAGACTGCTTCACAGAGTTTGCAGGCTATACAACGCTCTTCACCACTTGGGTATCTTCTTAAGGCATGTTCACCTCTAAATCTTGGGCTTAATGCACCTTTCTCATAGGGATAATTAATTGTTTTTTTTGACTTAAATATCTCTCTAGTTGCTATCAAAAGACCCGAGACAAACTCTAATAAAAAAATTGTTTTTAAAAATCTACTTATTTTCATTTAAAATACTTTTACTGGAAGTTTATCGAAATAAAAAAGATAACTAGCTGTTAATACAACATAAAATAAAGAGAAGGGTAACAATATTTTCCATCCAAGCCTCATTAATTGGTCATATCGATATCTCGGAACTATTGCTTTAACTAAAGCAAATAAAAAGAATAAGAATAATATCTTTAAGACCATCCATAAAGGGCCAGGCACTTCGTTGAAAGGAAAGATATCTAGCGGAGGCAGCCATCCACCTAGGAATAAGATTGCACCCATAGCACACATAAGTAAAATATTTGCATACTCTCCTAGCCAGAACATAGCGTACATCATGCCGGAGTATTCGGTTTGATATCCAGAAACTAATTCTGCTTCCGCTTCAGGTAAATCAAATGGTGGTCTATTTGTTTCTGCTAAAGCAGAAATAAAAAATACAACAAACATTGGAAATAAAGGAATTACGAACCACAAACTTTGTTGAGCGTTAACTATGTCTTTTAAGTTCAGCGAACCAACACATAAAAGAACGTTAATTATAATTATTCCAATAGAGACTTCATACGACACCATTTGTGCAGCGGATCTAATTGCGCCTAGAAAAGGATATTTAGAATTCGAAGCCCAACCACCCATTATAATTCCATAGACACCCAAAGAAGAAACTGCAAAAAGGTAAAGTATTCCAACGTTGATATCAGCTAGTACTAATTCATTGCTAAAAGGGATGACCGCCCACGCTATTAAAGCTAGTGTCATTGTAACAACAGGTGCTAATATAAATATAATTTTATTCGAACTTGCTGGAATAATAATTTCTTTTAAAATATATTTTAAAGCATCCGCAATTGTTTGTAATAACCCAAAAGGACCTACTACATTTGGTCCTTTTCTTTTTTGTACCGCTCCCCATATTCTTCTGTCTAACCAGACTATTAGGGTAACAGAAACTAAGACTGGAATTATAACAAACGCAATTTTATATAACTCGTTTAATAAAATATTCAAATATTCCATCTAATCGTTGGTTCCATTTTTTTTATTATCATTAGATATATTTCTACAGTCACTCATGGTTTTCGAGGCTCTTGCGATTGAATTGCTAAAATAATAGTCAATCTCTTTAATATTTATTTTTTCGCTAGTTGCTTCTAGTGAAGTGTTAGTCTTGATTGGTTTTGTTTTTTTGGGCAATAAATCAATTTCAGAAAAATTTGGAATTTCTTGAAGTGCTAATTTTCTAATAGATGAAAAATCATAGAATAAATTTGAACTGTTAAGATTGTGGTTAATTAGATTAAAAATTTTCCAGTCTTCTAAAGCTTTGTTTGTGGGGTATGAGGCTTTTCTACACTCTTGAATTCTACCTTCAAGATTTTCAAACAATCCATTTTGTTCTGTGTAAGCAGTGCTTGGCAAAATAACATCAGCTATAGATGCATTTTTGTCACCGTGAGATCCTTGGTAAATAATAAATTCATCACTTTTTTTGATTTCAAGATTGTCAGAACCAACTAAGTATAATAATTTGAATTCTTTGTTTTTAAGTTTATCAAAAAAAATAAAGTTATTATTAGTATCTATATTGTAAAAACCTAAATCTATTGCACCAACCGTAGCAGCGTTTTGTGCTAATATGTTTAAAGCATTCCATGCTTCGTTAATAAAATTATTTTCTATTAAGAAATCTTTTGTTTTTTCTAAAATATATTTTGAGTTTTTAAGCTCTAGAACTGACTCACCAATAATAAAAATTGGATTTTTAGAATTTTTTAATTTTTTACTTATCTCACTTTTTTCCTCAAAAATTTTTTTTATGTCATTAACATCATCTCCTAATAAAGTATAATCGTAAGTTAAATCACCGGGATTACCAATAGAATAGATTGGTGTTTTATTTTTCACGAAAGCTTTTCTTATTCTTGCGTTAACTATTGTTGCTTCATGTCTTGGATTTGTGCCAATCAGTAAAATAAGATCACTTTTTTCAATGCTTTGAATTGGTGTGTTAAATATATAATTTTTTTTATCCGTTGGATCGATATAAATTTTTTTTTCTCTAAAATCAAAATTGTTAATGCCGATTCTTTTTAATAAATTTTTAAATGAAAAAATTGTCTCAATAGAAGCCATGTCGCCCACATGTCCTGCTATTTGTTCTGGTTTAGTAGATTTAATTTTATGCGACACTAGTTCGATCGCATCATCCCAGGTAGATTTTATTAATTTATTATCTTTTTTAATATAGGGTACGTCTAATCTTTGTTTTAAAAGGCCGTCGCAAGCATATCTTGTTTTGTCTGAAATCCATTCTTCATTAATCTCATTATTTAATCTTGGTAAAACTCTCTTAACTTCCCAGCCATAAGTATCTACTCTAATATTTGATCCAACCGCATCCATTACGTCTATACTTTCTGTTTTCTTTAATTCCCAAGGTCTAGCCTCAAAAGCATAAGGTTTAGATGTAAGGGCACCAACCGGACATAAGTCGATAACATTTGCTGACAACTCAGATGTCATTGATTGTTCTAGATAAGTTGTAATTTCCATATTTTCTCCTCTACCAATAGCTCCTATTTCTGGAACACCAGCGACTTCTTCGGCAAATCGTACGCATCTTGTGCAATGTATACACCTAGTCATTTGAGTCTTAATTAAAGGTCCCATGTATTTGTCTTTTACTGTTCGTTTGTTTTCAGAAAATCTTGATTTATCAAATCCATAAAATAATGATTGGTCTTGCAAATCACATTCACCGCCCTGATCACAAACTGGGCAATCAAGCGGATGGTTTGCAAGTAAAAATTCCATCATTCCTTTACGTGCTTTTTTAACAAATTCTGTATTAGTTTTGATGTTCATGCCTTCGGCTGCTGGCATCGCGCATGAAGCTATTGGTTTAGCTGATCTTTCCATCTCAACTAAACACATTCTACAATTTCCTGCGATTGATAGTTTTTCGTGATAACAAAATCTTGGAATTTCTACATCAGCAATTTCACATGCCTGCAAAACAGTCATTCCTTTCTCAAATTCAATTTCTTTTCCGTTAATATTTATTTTAGGCATTTTCACTTTCTAAAAGATGTTGGTCTACTAAATAAGGATTTTTATTTGTTTTTTTAAAAATAGGTTCACCTATACATTTTTTTTCTATTTCTTTTCTGAAATGTCTTAACAGGCCTTGAACTGGCCAAGAGGAACCTTCTCCGAAAGCACAAATAGTGTGGCCTTCAATTTGTTTAGTTACGTCATCTAACAAATTTATATCAGCATATGTTGCTTCGCCTCTTCCGGCTCTTTCTAAAATTCTCCACATCCAACCTGTTCCTTCTCTACAAGGTGTGCATTGACCGCAACTTTCATGTTTGTAGAACCTCGCTATCCTCGCCATACATTTAACAATGTCTTGGTCTTTGTTAATAACAACTATACCTGCAGTTCCTAATCCACTTTTGTTTGCAATCAATGAATCAAAATCCATAGTAATGGTATCACAAGTTTTTTTTGGCAATAAAGGCATTGAAGATCCGCCTGGTATTACCGCTTGTAAATTGTTCCAGCCGCCAATTACACCACCTGCATGTTTTTCTATTAAATCTTTTAAGGATACACCCATTTCTTCCTCAACGTTACATGGATGATTAACATTTCCTGAAATACAAAAAATTTTTGTACCAGTGTTTTTTGGTTTTCCTAGAGAAGCAAACCACTTAGCACCTTTTTTTAATATTGTTGGCACAACCGCTATTGTTTCAACGTTGTTAACTATTGTGGGGCAACCATACAATCCTACAAGAGCAGGGAACGGGGGTTTAAGTCTTGGTTGACCCTTGTTTCCTTCTAAGCTTTCTAATAAAGCTGTTTCCTCACCACAAATATAAGCTCCAGCTCCAAAATGCACATGGATATCAAAATCCCAGCCAGTTCCACAGGCATTTTTTCCTAAAAAATTTTTTTGGTAAGCTTGATCAATTGCTTCTTGCAATCTGTTGCCTTCATTAAAATACTCACCTCTAATATAAATATAACATACATGTGCATTAACAGCGTAACCTGCTATCAAACATCCCTCGATTAATTTTTGGGGTTCAAACCTAATTATATCTCTATCTTTACAAGTACCAGGCTCTGATTCATCAGCGTTGATAACTAAATAGTGAGGCCTTGAACCAATTTCTTTTGGCGCAAAGGACCACTTAAGACCAGTTGAAAACCCAGCACCTCCTCTGCCTCGTAATTCTGAAGCTTTTACTTCACTTATAATCCAATCGCGACCTTTAGAAATAATTTCTTTGGTATTTTGCCAATCCTCTCTCTTAACAGCTTTGTCAATTTCCCAACCAAGAGAATTATAAAGATTTTTAAATATTTTATTTTCTTCTTTAAGCATTTTTATCTCCATTTAAAATTGGCCTATTTTTTTCAGGAGCTGTACTAGTTCTGTCCCTGAAGGATTTTGATTTAATGGGTTTGTCTACAAGTAATGAATCTATAATTTTAATTGTATTTTTTTCATCTAAATCTTCATAATAATCATTGTTAATTTGCATCATCGGAGCATTTACACAAGCTCCTAGACATTCAACCTCAAGCCATGAACATAATTTATTTTCTGACAGTACATTTTCCTCTTTAGAAATTTTTTCTTTACAAATTTTTACCACTTTATCAGCGCCTCTAATTAGACAAGGGCTTGTGGTGCAAACTTGTACAAAATATTTTCCAACTGGTGATAAATTATACATAGTATAAAAAGTGGCAATCTCATAAACTTTGATGTAAGGCATCTCTAAGTATTTAGCTATATATTTCATTGCGGTTAAGGGTATCCAATTTTCGTTTTGTCTTTGAGCTAAATACAAAAATGGCATGACAGCACTTTTTTTTCTATTCTCAGGGTATTTCTTTAATATTTTTTCAGCAGCGTCTTTATTTTCTTTTGTAAATTCAAAAAATTCTGGTTGTTGATCGTGTATTTTTTTTAAACTCATCTATCAACCTCACCGAAAACAATGTCTAACGACCCTAATACAGCTGGAACATCAGCTAACATATGTCCTCTAATTAAATAATCCATCGCTTGTAGATGTGAAAATCCGGGAGCTCTTATTTTACAACGATAAGGTTTATTGCTTCCGTCAGATATTAAATAAACACCAAACTCACCTTTTGGCGCTTCCACAGCGGTATATACATTTCCTGCAGGCACTCTAAATCCTTCAGTAAACAATTTAAAATGATGAATTAATGCTTCCATGGAATCTTTTAAATCTTGTCTATTAGGTGGTGAGATTTTTCCATCGATGCATTTAATCGCACCTTTAGGCATCTTGCTTATGCACTGTTCTATAATTTTTACGCTTTCTCTGATTTCTTCTATTCTGCATAGATATCTATCGAAACAATCACCATTTTTTCCAATAGGTATTTTAAAGTCTAAATTTTCATAACATTCATAGGGTTGTGATTTTCTTAAATCCCACGCAACACCAGATCCTCTTAACATTACACCGGAAAAACTATGATCCAGTGCTTCTTGTTTACTCACTATACCTATTTCAACATTTCTTTGTTTAAAAATTCTGTTGTCTGTCAGTAGGCTTTCCAGATCGTCAATTATTTTTGGGAAAGTTTTACAAAAACTTCCTATATCGTCTACTAATTTTTGTGGTATATCTTGATGTACACCACCAGTTCTAAAATAATTAGCATGTAATCTCGATCCAGACGCTCTTTCATAAAATGTCATTAGAGTTTCTCTTTCTTCAAAACCCCATAATGAGGGTGTTAGAGCTCCAACATCTAATGCTTGAGTGGTTACGTTAAGAATATGACTTAAGATCCTCCCAATTTCACAAAAAATTACTCTTATATATTGAGCCCTGATAGGCACCGAAATGTTTAATAACTTTTCGGTTGCTAGTGTAAACGCATGTTCTTGGTTCATTGGAGCGACATAATCAAGACGGTCAAAATAGGGTAAAGCCTGCATATAAGTTTTTTGTTCTATTAACTTTTCAGTCCCACGATGAAGCAAACCTATATGTGGGTCTGCTTTTTTTACAACTTCTCCATCTAGTTCAAGAATAAGCCTTAAAACACCGTGTGCTGCTGGGTGTTGCGGTCCAAAGTTTAAAGTTAAAGATTTATTTTTTTTTGTCATCTATATGTTTTTCTTTTAATTCTTTGATGTATTTTGTGCCTTCCCAAGGACTTTCAAAATCAAAATCTCTATAATTTTGTTCAAGTTTAACAGGCTCGTAAATAACTTTTTTTTTTTCTTCGCTATATCTAACTTCCTTAAATCCAGTTAAAGGAAAATCTTTTCTTAAAGGATGTCCCTCAAAGTTATAATCTGTCAATATTCTTCTGAGATCTGGGTGGTCTATAAAATCTATACCATACATATCAAATACTTCTCTTTCCATCCAGTTTGCTGAAGGATAGATTTTAGTAATTGTTGGAATTTTTTTTCCTATCTCAAGGTTAATTGATATTTTTATTCTTATATTTTTTTCATGTGAAAGAAGCAGGTAGATTAATTTAAACCTTTTTTCTTCCTCAGGATAATCAATACCCGCAATGTCTATTAATTGTCTAAATTTCAGTTTATCATGTGATTTTAAAAAAAGTATTACGTTGATTAAATCTTCATCACTAGTTTCAATTAATAGTTCGTTGAAAGTAATTGAGGTTTTTTTTATTTTACTAGTAAGTTCAGAATTTACTAACTGATCGATATCTTTTAATTTAAGATCCATAAAATTTTATCTGTTTATCGAGCCTTCTCTTCTTATTTTTTTCTGTAATTGCAAAATTCCATACAATAAAGCTTCGGCTGATGGAGGACAGCCAGGAACATAAATATCTACTGGCACAATTTTATCGCAACCTCTAACAACAGAATAAGAATAATGGTAATAGCCACCGCCATTAGCACAACTGCCCATAGAAATAACATATCTCGGTTCAGGCATTTGATCATAAACTTTTCTTAGAGCTGGTGCCATTTTATTTGTTAAAGTTCCAGCAACTATCATGACATCGGATTGTCTTGGTGACGCTCTTGGTGCGGCTCCAAATCTTTCAAGGTCGTATCTTGGCATAGACGTTTGCATCATTTCAACCGCGCAACATGCTAAACCAAAAGTCATCCAATGTAAGGAACCTGTTCTTGCCCAATTAATAAGATTGTCAGTTGAAGTAGTTATGAATCCTTTTTCACTAAAATCTTTTGCTAATTGCTTAAATTCTTCAGGAATTTTTTTTTCTCTTTCAGAAGATGTGTCTAATTTTATTCCCATTCTAAAGCACCCTTTTTCCATTCATAAATAAAACCAATAGTTAAAACTGATAAAAAAATCATCATTGACCAAAATCCAAGAGCACCAATATTTCCGAGAGATATTGCCCATGGAAATAAGAAAGCGATTTCTAAATCAAAAATAATAAATAAAATTGCAACTAAATAAAAACGCACGTCAAATTCCATTCTTGAATCATCAAATGCTTCAAAACCACATTCATAAGCTGACAGTTTTTCAGGATCTGGATTGCTTGGAGCTGCTAGAAAATTTGCTAGAATAAATCCAAAGCTTAAAACCAGAGCAATAAATAAAAATAAAATTATTGACAAATAGTCTGATAAAAAATTATAAATCATAATTACCCATTATTACTTGTTACCTTTTTTATCTTATATAATAAATTTTACATAGTTTTACATCGGACAACTTAGCCACATTGTGAAGAAAACTATTCAAGATTCAAAGAAAAATGGCGGGAGTGACCGGGCTCGAACCGGCGACCTCCTGCGTGACAGGCAGGCGCTCTAACCAACTGAGCTACACCCCCATTTTTATTTGGTGGGCGGTAAAGGACTCGAACCTATGACCCTCTCGGTGTAAACGAGATGCTCTACCAACTGAGCTAACCGCCCTAAATAAATAGAACCGACATATACAATAAAAACCTAACAATGTAAAAAATAAAAGCATGTTTGCAATTCATGCAAACTTTAATTAAAAGTCTTATATATGTTGGTTAATTGCAACTCTTGTCAAAAAAAATTTACTGTTCCAGATTCGGCAATAACAGTGTCCGGAAGATTACTGCAATGTGGTTATTGTGAAAATAAATGGACACAATATCCAATTAAAGAAAAGCTAGTAAAAGAGATTAAGAAGATAAAACCAGCTAAAATAATACAACCCACTAGTATAAATAAGATAAAAACTTCGGTTAAGAAGAAAAAAAGAG
>CAJQTN010000019.1 GCA_905620505.1 uncultured Pelagibacteraceae bacterium | reverse complement strand
TTACATTTCCTGCTTCTACAGATCGGTGCCGCTTGGTAAAATTAAAAATTCTAGAAAAATTAAAATGAAATTTAAAGAAAAAAAGAAAAAATTTGATCCAGATAAAGTTTACAAGGGACAACCCAATCCCACAAAACTATGAGTCTATTAAAAGTCTTAGCTCCATTTGGCCCTAGAATAGCTAGGTTAAAGTTTCCTGAATCGGTAATTAAAAAAATTAATTTAGAGGTAGATAGGATTATAAAGCAAAAAAAATTAATTAAAAAATATGATTATTCAAAAAATCTAGTTGGGCAAGTAAAACAAGAAATACAACTGCCTTCCATTTTTATAAAAAAAAATATTTATAAATACGTAAATAGTTCAATTAAAGAATATGTTAAAAAGAGCACTAAGAAGTTAACTAAGAAAGTTAAAATTATAAATTTTTGGATAGTTAGGCAATATGCACATGAGTATAATCCGGTACATTATCACGATGGACATGTATCAGGTGTTGGTTATTTAAAATTACCCAGACAACTCAATAAAGATGAAAAAAAATTGAAAACTAATGGTACAATTGATTTTATCAACGGAAGTAAAATGTTTTTAAATAATAGTGTTTTCAATCATAATCCTAAGGTAGGAGATGTAATATTGTTTCCAAATTATCTAATGCACACAGCTTATCCTTTTTCAGTAGACGGTGAACGAAGGTCATTTTCTTTTAATGTGGAAATAGATTCAAATATTGCTAATGTGTTTAGTAAATGAGTGATAAAAACCAAAAAAATATCTTTGGAGAACCTTTGGAAGACTGCTCCAAAGATCCCGTTACCGGTTGGTATAGAGATGGCTGTTGCAATACTGATGATGCTGATAAAGGCTTTCACACAGTTTGTGCAAAAGTTACTGATAAATTTTTACTCTGGTCAAAAAAAGCTGGTAACGATTTAATAACTCCTCATCCTGAATTTGGCTTTTTAGGTTTAAAAGATGGAGATTCTTGGTGTGTTTGTGCAACTTGGTATGCTAGAGCTCTAAAAGAAGATGCTGCTTGCTCGATATTTTTAAAGAAAACAAATATTAAAACTTTAGAATTAATTTCGATTGAAAAATTGAAGAAACACGCTTTAGATTTATCTTAGTTGTTGTTAATTACTTCTTTTAATTCTTTATACTCTTCACAATTACAATCTTTTAAAACTGCTAATCTTTCTTTAGCTAAATCCATTCTTTGCGTCTGGACATACAGTTCACCTAGATATTCGTTTATTCCATTGTGATCAGGTTTGATTTCTAAACCTTGAAGATAATATTTTTCTGCCTGTTCATACTTTCCAGCTTTTCTAAGTGTA
Source organism: uncultured Pelagibacteraceae bacterium (assembly GCA_905620505.1). Lineage (GTDB taxonomy): Bacteria > Pseudomonadota > Alphaproteobacteria > Pelagibacterales > Pelagibacteraceae > Pelagilacustribacter. The sequence goes on along the minus strand of CAJQTN010000019.1, from coordinate 1,168 downwards.
AAACCAAGATAGTTTAATATATCAGGATTTCTACTATCTGCTTTATTTGCTTCTAATAATTTTTCATAAGCTTTATTGTATAACTTTAAGGCTTTTTCATTTTTACCTTTTGACTCTAGTTTTTTTCCACGTTTTACAAAATTTTGCGCAGCTTTTTGTGGATTTGAATAACTGACAGATTCTGAACTACTGTCGCCTGCTGCAAATGAAACTTGCGTGAACAAAAAAAATGTAATTGTAAAAATAAATTTTTTAATCATATTACGCAATTGATGATCTACCACCATCTACTCCTATTATTTGACCTGTCATCCATGAACTTTCGTCGCTGATTAAAAATTTAGCAATTGAAGAAAAATCTGATCCTTCACCTAGTCTTTTTAAAGGGTGAAGTTTAGCAATACCTTCAGCAATTTTTTCATTCTTTAGTAAAAATTCTCCCATTTTTGATTTACTTAAACTTGGTGCAATGCAATTTATTCTAACATTTGGTGCAAACTCTGCAGCTAAAGCAACTGTTAAACCTTCAACTGCGGCTTTGGCAGAAGAAATGATGCTGTGATTAGTAAAACCTTTTTGAGCAGCAACTGTAGAAAATAAAACAATTGCACCTTGGTTTTCTTTTAGTTTGCCATGTGTAGCTCTAATTATTTCAGTAGCTGAAATTAAATTTAAATTAAAACAATCTAAAAAATCTTTTTTCTTAGAAAGTTTTAATGGCTTCAAATCTATAGAACCAACACAATAAGCCAATCCATTTATTGGTGTATCGCCTAAGTCACTAATAATTTTTTCTGAAAAATTTTCTTCCAAAACATCACAGGGTGTAAAAGTAGAATCAAGTTCTGTGGCTAAAGCTGATAAACTAGACTCATCTCTACCTGCTAAATGTACTTGCCCACCATCGTTAACTATTTTTTTAGCTAGGGCGGAACCTATTGATCCAGTAGCTCCTAAAATGAGTTTTTTCATACTTTAAACATACCATAAAGAGTTACTTTTTTTTGAGCATCTATTGTCACGTATAAATTTAAAGAGGCATAAGATAAGCTTAATTCATGAAACTTTTTCTAATTTTAGGTAATCAGCTATTTGACCCCAAATACTTAAAAACCTATAAAGATCATAGTTTTTTCATGTGTGAGGACTACGGTTTATGTACATATGA
>CAJQTN010000018.1 GCA_905620505.1 uncultured Pelagibacteraceae bacterium | reverse complement strand
AGAGATTTATCAGACTCAATCAATAATATAAAAAAGCTCAAAGATCCAAGTCATATAGCGGACAATATTGCTTCAAATTTAAATTTACAAATTTTTGAAAAACAAGAATTACTAGAAATTGTAGATTTAAGAAAAAGATTAGAAAAAATTAATAAATTAGTCGAAAAAGAAACAAGTGTGATTTCTGTTGAAAAGAAAATTAGAGGTAGGGTAAAAAATCAAATGGAAAAAACACAAAGAGAATATTACCTAAACGAACAGCTTAAAGCCATTCAAAAAGAATTAGGAGAAATAGATGAGGGTAAAGATGAAATTGGAGAAATAAACAAAGCAATACTAAAAGCTAAGATGCCGAAATTAGCTCAGGAAAAATGTATGGCAGAGTTAAAAAAATTAAAATCAATGAGCCCAATGTCTGCAGAAGCAACGGTGGTAAGAAACTATTTAGATTGGATGACCGAGCTACCTTGGTCAAACAAAAGTAAAATTAATAATGATCTAAAAAACGCACAACAGACATTAGACGAGGACCATCATGGTTTAGAAAAAGTCAAAGAAAGAATTATAGAATTTTTAGCTGTTCAAAAAAGAATACAAAAATTAAGAGGACCAATACTTTGTTTAGTTGGCCCCCCAGGAGTTGGAAAGACTTCTTTAGGTAAATCTATAGCCAAAGCAACAGGAAGAAAATTTATTAGAGTTTCACTAGGAGGCATTAGAGACGAAGCAGAGATAAGAGGCCACAGAAGAACTTACATTGGATCTTTGCCTGGAAAAATTATTCAAATGATGAAAAAAGCCGGAACTAAAAATCCATTATTTTTATTAGATGAAATAGATAAAGTAGGAAATGATTATAGAGGTGACCCATCATCGGCTCTACTTGAGGCTTTAGACCCAGAACAAAATAAAGAATTTAATGATCACTATTTAGAAGTTGATTATGACCTTTCAGACGTAATGTTTGTTACAACGGCAAATACTTTAAATATTTTACCACCACTTCTTGACCGTATGGAGGTTATTAGAATACCTGGGTATACGGAAGATGAAAAAGTTAATATTTCTCAAAAATATTTAATACCTAAACAAAGTGAAAACAATGGACTGAAGTCAAGTGAATGGAAGATTGACGAAGCTGTAAATAGAAAAATTATAACGAATTATACTAGAGAGTCTGGCGTTAGAAATCTTGAAAGAGAAATTTCAAAAATTGCTAGAAAAATAGTTAAAAAAATTGACGGAAAAGAAGAAGTTAATAATCCTATCAAAGATTCAGATTTATCTAGCTATCTTGGAATAGAGAAATTCAGCCACGGTGAAATAGAAGAACAAGATAGAATAGGAGTGGTAACTGGGTTAGCGTGGACCGAAGTAGGAGGAGAGATACTAAAAATCGAGACAGTTATAATGCCTGGAAAAGGTAAGATGGAAATTACAGGAAAATTAGGTGACGTAATGCAAGAATCCATTAAGGCTGCAAAATCATACATAAGATCTAAATCTTTAGATTATGGAATTATTCCACCAATTTTTGATAAAAAAGATTTTCACGTACACGTACCCGAAGGAGCAACACCAAAGGACGGGCCATCTGCTGGCGTTAGTATGATTACCTCTATTGTTTCGGCAATAACTGAGATTCCAGTTGATAAAAATATTGCAATGACGGGAGAGATTACTCTTAGAGGAATTGTGTTACCTATAGGAGGATTGAAAGAAAAATTACTTGCAGCTCACAGGGCTGGAATAAAAAAAGTCTTGATTCCCTTTGAAAACCAAAAAGATCTAGTTGAAATACCAGAGGTTATTAAAAAAAATATTGAAATTATTTGTGTTAAAAATGTGGATGAAGTTTTAAAGCACGCACTAACTAAACCATTAAAAAGAACTGAGTGGGTTGAGGTTAAACAGGTTTCCAAAAGTACAGACTTAGGATCTACTTCTAGTACACACTAGAATTAAATAATTATTTTATACAATCCAATCTTTATACCTTGCTGTATTCTTGACTAAGTAAGAAGGTAGTTCGTTAATATCTGCAATGGTTAGTTTCTGAGATAGGTCAAATTTATTTTTTCTTTTATCTGCGTTTAAGTTGTAAATAGCTTTTCTTTCTTCGATAATATTTTTTATTCTCTCTTCTCCAAGTGGTCTTAATTCGTACTCTCTATGATGTAAATAGGTTTTCATTTTTTTTTCGATATCAACTGGATTTTTTAAATTTGAAAAATGCCAACCACCATTTTCAATAAATTTTATATTTTGATACTTCTTCTTTGAAAAAAACGTATCAATTCTCCAAAAAGGATAGGTTTTATCTTTAATGTTTCTTAGCCATTGTGGGGTAATAAGATGTTTTTTTTTGCACGCTTTTGAACCATGCCAAATATATTCTTCAAGTTTAAGGTTAAATTTATAATGAAAGTATTTCTGTTTAAAAAATATAATTTTATTTTTAACTTTGGTAATATTATTGTCTTCTAGATTGGGAATTTCATCTACATCTGAGATAATTACCATGTCATCAAGTGAGGCTAGATTTAATCCTTTTGATATTGTATTTCTCTGTAAATTTTCTCTCTTAACCGCATTCAATATAATTTTAGAATTTTTCTGATGATCTGTATCACTTGTGTTAATAATAAATAAGTCTACCGGGGTTTTGTCTAATATTATATAATTAATTTTATCTTTAAATTTTGAGAATTTTTTTATATCAAAAAGTAGTTTTCTATTTTGCCCACTGTGCGTATAAGTACTTTCGACTATTATAAATTTATCAACATACTTATTTAAGTAGTTCAAGCGTAGATCTAAAATTAAATCTTCATCGTAATACATGAAACAATCAAAAATTTTCATATTATGGTGGCCTCTGTAATTACAAACTTAGAGACATAATTATTCAAAGTATTCAGCCTAATATCAAGGAGAAGGTCTTCATCAAAGTACATAAAACAGTCATATATATTCATAAACTTTGAATTATTATAAAAAATACATTATGTACATTTATATTTTATAATGAAAAAAAAAATCATAATAACCGGCGGTTTAGGCTACATAGGAACAGAATTATGTAAACTGTACTCAGGAGTTAGTTGGAACAATCAAATAATTGTAATAGATAACAAGTTTGTATCAGAAAGAGTTAATCAAATCAGAAATTGGAACATTGAGTTTGTTCAAGGAGATATTTTAGACAAAGAATTAATAAATAAGCATTGTAAAGACGCTAATATAATTCACCATCTAGCTGGAATAACAGACGTACCAAGAACACAATCTGAGAGCAACGACGAAAAAGATAAAAAAATTAAATTAGTTGCAGAAGAAGGAATGCAAAACATACTTGACGCTATTAATAGTAATTGTAAGATAATTTTCCCCTCAACCCATGTTGTTTATGAGGGAATAGATAAAGTAACAAATGACATACCTGAAAATGAAGATTTAAAACCTTTACTATCTTATTCGTCCTCTAAAGCAGCAAACGAAAAACAATTAAAAAATTCTGGAAAAAATTATGTAATCTTAAGACTAGGTTCGGTTTATGGCTACTCAACAGATACGGCTCGTATTGATATTATGCCGAATTTATTTTCAAAAATAGCTTCACAAGACGGAACCATAAAACTTTTTGCAGGCGGAAGACAAATAAAAAGTTTAGTACCCTTAGTTGATGTTGCTAGATGTTTCAAAAACATGGAAGAAAAAGAAAATATTATATCAGAAACTTTTAATTTAACGAAAGACACTATAACAGTAAAAGAAGTTGCTGAAATATGTAAAAAATATAATCCAAATGTAACTCTAAAAGAAACAAATGATGAAGTACCAAATTTAGGATTTTCACTTTCTAATAAGAAAATTTTGAAGACCGGATTTAAGTTTTTATATAGTCTAGATCAAAGCATTAAAGACATGATTTTTAAGTGGTCTAAACAAGACTTAATTAAAGACTTAGAACATGTAAGAGATGGAGAAAATGAATATATTGATGTCAGAGGAAAAATTAGCAACCACGAATTAACTGAACCGGTTAATTTAATAGGTTTAATTGATTCTAAAAAAGGAACAATTAGAGCTAACCATTACCATCCACAACAAGAACAGAAATGTTTATTTACCAAAGGTCAGATTATAGAAATATTTCAAGATATTCTTAATCCAAATTCTCCTAAAATCACCCAAGTTGTAAACGAAGGACAATTATCAATTATAAAACCAAATGTAGCTCATACAATGGTTTTCACAAAGGATACAACTTTTTTAAATTTGGTAAGGGGAGAAAGAGAGCATGACAATTATGGAATCACACACACTGTCAAACACGTATTTGTGGATGAAAAAGAAAAAAAATTATTATTTAGTTGTTATAAATTTGATTGCAGATCTTGTGGAAACATCAATTTAAAAAGAGTCGTTTCTTTAGGTTATCAGCCGTTAGCAAATAATTTATTAAATAAAAAAAATGAAAAGCATGACTTGTATCCTCTCGAAATGAATTACTGCCCAAAATGTCATAACTGTCAACTATCAGTCGCCGTAGACCCAAAAAAAATGTTTTCTAATTATTTGTATACCTCATCTACATCATTTTCTTTTCGGAATCATTTTATTGAAGCGGCTAAAAATTATGTAAAACAACTAAAATTAAAATCAAAAAAATCATATATTATTGATATTGGAAGCAATGATGGAGTAGCACTAAAGCCCTTTAAAGACATGGGCTTTAAAAAAATATTAGGGATAGAGCCCGCAAAAAATTTAGCAAAACTTGCAAATAACAACAAGATTAAAACTTTTAATGGTTTTCTTGAAATGAACAACATAAAAAAAATCAAAGGTAATGCAGATTTAATTTTAGCATCAAATGTATTTGCCCACTCCGATAAGCTAAAAGAAATGACTGAGTGCATGCTTAAGCTATTAAGTAAAAATGGTACTATCATTATCGAAGTTCAATATTTATTAAATACTCTAAAAGATTTAACTTTTGATAACATTTATCACGAACATTATAACTACTGGTCTTTAACCTCATTAGTTAATTTTTTTAGTCAATTTGACACTACTATATTTAGAGTTGAAAGAATTAATACTCATGGTGGATCATTAAGAGTTTATATAAAGAAAGGCAAAAAAGTAAAAATTGAAAGTAATGTTAAAACATTACTGAAAGAAGAAGAAATTTTTGGAATGAAAAATTTCAAAACTTACCAAAACTTTGGTGAAAAAATTAATGAATTAAAAAAAAAAGTAGTAGAAAATATTAACAAATTAAAAAAAAATAATAATAAAATCATAGGATTTGGAGCTCCTGCCAAAGCAACTACGGCGCTTAATTTTTTTGGTGTTTCAAATCAAATTGATTATATAATTGAAGATAATAAGCTTAAGCACAATAAATTTGTACCAGGTGTACTGATTCAAATAAAAGATAAAAAAACTTTAAAAGAAAAAAATGCTTTAATTTTAGTTTTAGCTTGGAATTTTTATGACGAAATTAAAAAAAACAACTTAAGTTTAAGTGATAATTTCGTA
>CAJQTN010000017.1 GCA_905620505.1 uncultured Pelagibacteraceae bacterium | reverse complement strand
ATAAAGATTTAACTTTTAATTATGCCTAAAACACAATCTTAATCAGGAATAAAAATAAACAATTAATTTGCACATCAAATTATTAAAAAATAATTTAAATAATAAATAATGTTTAATAAAAAAATTATCATTACAGGCGCAACAGGTTTTGTAGGATCTCATTTGACCGAATTATTCGTTAAGAAAGGGTACAAAGTTACTGCTTTTGATAGATATAATCCAGACTATAATCTAGGCCATTTAAAAAACTCAGAATATAGAAAAGATATTGAATTTATTTTTGGAGATATTAGAGATTATGATTCTGTATACAGTTCTTTAAAAGGTAAAAACATAATTTTACATTTGGCGGCTTTAATCGGAATACCCTATTCTTATTATTCTCCACTTGCTTATATTAAAACTAATATTGAAGGTACTTACAACGTTTTAGAAGCGGCTAAAAATTTTAATATAGAACAGCTCATTGTTACTTCAACCAGCGAAACTTATGGAACAGCTATAACAGTACCTATAAAGGAGAGTCATAGATTAATAAGTCAATCTCCATATGCCGCTTCCAAAATTGCAGCCGATCAATTAGCCATCAGTTATTGGAGATCTTTTAAATTACCTGTAAAAATTATTAGACCATTTAATACTTTTGGCCCAAGACAGTCTAGTAGAGCAGTAATTCCATCAATTATTATGCAGGCACTTAATAATGAAAATATAAAACTAGGTAATATTAAAACCAGTAGAGACTACACTTATGTTTCAGATCTTTGCAATGCTTATGTGGAAATTTTAAAAGCTAAGAATTTATTTGGAGTTCCAATTAATGTTGGCACAAACACAGAGTATAAAATTAAAGATATAGTCCAAATTATAATTAAAAAAATAAATCCTAATTTAAAAATTAAAATTGAAAAATTAAGGTTCAGACCAAAGCTTAGTGAAGTTGAAAGATTAAAATGTGATAATTCGCAAATTATTAAAAAAACTAAATGGAAACCAAAAATTGATTTTTTAACAGGGTTAGACGAAACTATAAAATGGATAGAAAAAAATAGTGATAAAAATTACTCCAATATTTACAGGGTATAAATGCAGGACTATATAGTAGAATCAAAAAAAACCATAAGAGACTGTTTATTTAAATTAGAAAAAAATAAACAAAAATGTTTGATTGTAGTTAACACAAGTAAGAAAATTATTGGCACAGTAACCGACGGTGATATCAGGAGAGCTTTATTAAAAAAAAATGTTAGTCTGGAAACCAAAATTATTAATTATGTTGCAAAAAAATTCTTTTCTATAAAAACAAATAGTTCATCAATTTCTAATATTGAAATTAATAAAAAAATAAAAAATTTAATAGAAGATATTAAAGATGATCATATTGATATAATTCCAGTTATTAATTCTAATAATCAAATTTTAAAAATTATTTTTACAAAAGATTTTAAAAAAAATATTTATAATAAGAGCAATCTTTTAGCAGAAACACCAGTACTTATTATGGCTGGCGGAAGAGGTAGTAGGCTTAAACAGTTTACAAATTATTTTCCAAAACCACTTGTCCCGTTTAAAGACACTACTGCTGTGGAGTATATAATAAATAACTTTAAAAATTTTGGAATTAAGGAAATCTTTATGAGCGTTCATTATAAAAAAAATTTGATAAAATCATATCTTAGAGAAAATAAAGTAAAAAATATAAATTTTATTGAAGAAAAACAACCAATGGGTACAGCTGGAGCAATTGGCCTGCTCAAAGGAAAGGTTCAAAATGATTTCTTTTTAGTCAATTGCGATAGTATTTTATCTATAAATTTAGAAAAATTTTATGAATTTCACAAAAAAAATAACTTCCAAATAACCTTAGTAGCTGCTTCTAAAAATTTTAAAATTTCATACGGTACATGTAAAATAAATAAAAACGGTCAGCTAAAACAGATTAACGAGAAACCTAATTTAAACTATTTAGTTTCAGTAGGTTTGTATCTCATGAAACCAGAAATTATTAAAAAAATATCAGTGAAAAACGTATTAGGAATGGATGATTTGATAAAAAAAGTTAAAAAAAAAGGTGGGAAAATTGGTGTATTCCCTATAAGCGAAAATGATTGGTTCGATACAGGTACTAAAGAAAATGAAACGATAATTTTATAATATAGTTAATAGATGTGAAAACTTTATATATTTTTAAAATAAAATTATAATAAATTTTTCAGCAAATTAAGTAAAGCTTATCAGATATTATGAAAATATTACTTTTAGCTGGGGGTGCAAGAGCAGGAATAGATTTATTTCAAAGTCTTCTTGACGGTCATGAACAAATTCTACAA
>CAJQTN010000016.1 GCA_905620505.1 uncultured Pelagibacteraceae bacterium | reverse complement strand
CTTTCATCTTGGTGAAATATTTCTTTCCACCAACTTCTTTCTTTTTTGTTATACCAATATTTTAAATTAGGAAATTGAATAGAACCTTTCGTTCCACCAATATAATAAGAAGATTGATTAGTAATTGGATACGCAGGGTTTTCACCAGCAGTTAACTCATAGCTCCAAGGAGCAACAATGCTATCTGAAACATTTAATGTACACAAAACCCCAGAATTAAAAATAAGATTTACTATTGCTGTATCTTCAACTTTATATTTACGTATAAGATTAGAAGTAGTTGCCTGAACATACTTTACAGGCCCAAGTAAATAACAGATAAAATCTATATCATGCACTAAGTTAATACCTAAAGGACCTCCACCTTTTTTAATTCTCCATTTTTCCTTGTACCATTCTTTATTTTTATACATCCAGCACATGATATTAGCAGAAACAATTTTACCTAATTTTCCAGAGTCTATTTTTTTTTTAACATTCTCAGCCATCGAATTGTGTCTTCTATGGTAACCAATAAGCAGTTGAGTTTTATTTTTCATAGAGCTGTTAATAATCTTCCTAGCTTTTTTAATGCTATCTGAGATCGGTTTTTCTAAGAGTACGGGAATTTTAGCGTTCAGAAAACTAATTGTATGTTGTTCGTGGTATTGATTTGGTGTTGCGACGATAACAGCATCAGGTCTGTTATTTTTTAATAGTTCTTTAGAATTTGTATAAAAAGGAACTCTAAATTTTTTAGCATGTAGTCGAGATTTTTCGTTAATATCTACAATTGAATGTAGTGTTGCTTTTTTTGAAAGATGAAGCGCCTTAAGATGCTGTTCTCCCATTAGACCTATACCAACAACAGCAATTTTAGTTTTATTGTTCATTAAAATATTTTATTTGCTATGCCAATTTGATCTGGGTGGATACATGCTTTTCCACCAAATCCTAATTGTTTTGCTAAATGAGTAGATTTTTCAAACCCAACTAAATCTTTGAAATTTAAATAAGATGTGTCAATCGGATTAGTAGAACACTTAACCATTGCCTTTCTATATTCTAAAATTTCTTTTTCATCTTCAGATACATTTAGATTAATAGATTTAGCTAGATCGTGAGATCCAAAAGAAATTATTTTAATTCTTTCTTTATAGCTGTTAATCTCCTCAAGATTAGCAATTCCTTTTTGACTTTCTATAATGGGAATAATATCTGTCTTTAATTGTTCTAATTTTTTTAATTGATTGTTCAACTTTGTTAGTTGATCTATGCTTTCACTAAAAGGTAGAAAAATACCAATAAATTTCTCTTTTGTAACAAACTCTAAATCATCATTAGAGTTAATTCTTATATAGGTTTTGTTTTTGTTAATGCTACAATTTTGTATAATTTTTTTTGCATTTTCTTTTTGGTTATCTGGAACGGTAGATTCTAGATCTAAAACAATTAAATCAGCGTTAAGAGTATAAGCTTTTTTAATTTTTTTCTCTTCATGACCTGGAACAAATAAAACAGACCTATATTTCATATTTACTCAAAGTTTTGTAGTCAAAGTCTATTCCTAAACCTGGTCCTGTAGGAAGTTTGTACATTCCATTTAAAGCTTTTTTAAACCCAGGATAAAATTCTTTTTCGATATCTAGATAAAATCTCTCTATGTAAGTATCTTCTGTCATTAACGCAGCCAATTGAAGTGTAGCTAAAAAACCTGGTCCAAAATAAGCACTATGAGGCATTACTTGAATATTACTCATCTCACAGTTTTGTATAATCTTGTACATCTCATATATTCCACCTACTTTAATAACGGAAGGTTGCGCATATGAAATTGCTTTTTGATTAATCATAGCTTTAAATTCAAATTCAGTACAAGCGTTTTCACCACAAGCTATTGGAACACCAAGCTCTTCACTTAATTTAGCTAAAGTTTGATAATCTTCAGGAGGATAAATAGGTTCTTCTAGCCATTTTAATTTCATGTTTTGTAGAAAATCTTTCTTAGCAATAGTTTCCTCGTAGTTCCAAGCGCAATTAACATCTAACATTAAAGGAATATTTCCCGATCCTTTCCCGCCAGCTTCAATACATTTTTCTTCCACTTCGTGTAATTTAATTGCTTGATACCCATCATCTAAAGATTGTTTGCACTTTTCTTCGATTATTTTTGGATCTCCGTATCTAAATAAGCTTGAGTAAGCTTTAAATTCTTCCTTATTTTTTTTGCCTAACAACTCATGTATAGGCTTGTTTTTTTCTTTTCCAAGTGCATCCCATAAAGCAATTTCTACCCCTGATATAGCAAACATTGTTACACCGTATCTTCCGAACAAATGTAGAGATTTTTGTAAAACCAAAAGAAGATTTGGAATATTTTCTATATCTTTATCAATGAGAAGGGGAGCTACCATTTCCTCAATAGCTACTTTAACAGATTTCCAACTAGTATAACCAAAAGCCTCACCCCATCCGGTAATACCTTTGTTAGTTTCAATTTTTATTAAATTAAATTCCAAACTTTTCCATTCTTTTCCATGAAAAATAACTTTTTTACCACCATGATTAAATGGCATGCTTAAAGTTATTACTTTTATTGATTTAATTTTCATTTATCTAAATTTTTTGAAATTAGGCTTTCTTTTCTCTAAAAAAGCTTTTGCTCCTTCGTCTTGCTCACCAGTTTCAAAATATTTAGGAGAAACTTCTTCAACCATACTTTTTTGTGTTATCTTTAAAATTTCATCAAATTGTTTTCTAAAACTTGCTTTCAATATTTTTATACAAGTAGGAGCAGCTTTTAGGATCTCATCTCCGTATTTTTTTACTTCTTCGTCTAATTTTTCTTTTGGAACAACAGAATTAACTAAACCCCAATTCATCATTTCATTAGCTGTATAACGTTTACAAGTCATCCACATTTCTCTAGCTCTTTTATGCCCCAAGATATTTGCGGCATGTGCAACTATTCCACCACCAGCTGGTGAGCCAACTCTTGGGCCGTTTTGACCAAAAATTGAGTTTTCACTAGCTATTGTCAAATCACAAAAATACGCCATATGATTTCCTCCTCCAATGGCATAGCCGTCTACTTTAGCAATTATAGGTTTATTGCATTTTGTTAAATGAATATGGAATTCATATTCATGATTTTGAAAATCTTTTGTAGATTCCCAGTTCATGTCTCCCCCAGCACAGAATGCTCTATCGCCAGATCCAGATAAAACAATCACACCAACATTTTTATCTTTCTCAGCTATATCTAATGCATATTTTAATTCTTGAAGCGTTATAGGTGTAAAAGCATTTAAAACTTTTGGTCTATTGATAGTGACGTGGGCGTAATCACCTTCTACTTTGTATAAAATATCTTTAAATTGCATGGGTTTTTATTTCCTTTAGTGACTCTGGATTTAGTAGCGTTGAAACATCTCCAGGGTCTTCATTTGTTAAACAAGATTTTATTACTCTTCTCATTATTTTCATATTTCTTGTTTTAGGTAAATCATTTACAAATATTATCTTATCTGGCTTAAACGACTTTCCTAAATCTTTAATTATTAAACTCATAAAGTAATCTTCTTTCATATCGGAATCATCTTTATTTAAAGGTACAATAGATATAATGATTTTGGACCCCTTATTTTCATCAAAAACTCCAACGGCAGCAACTTCTTTTACTTTTCCAGACTTTATTATTGACCCCTCTAATTCAGCTGGTCCGATTCTTTTGCCCGAAACTTTTATAGTATCATCGGATCTACCATGTAAATACCAGTGACCATCTTTATCCTTACTTGCTAAATCACCGTGCACCCAGAAATTTTTTATTACACCCCAATAATTATCGATATATCTCTTGTCATCATTCCATAAACTTTTTGTTAAACCAATAGAAGATTTTCTCATAACTAATTCTCCCATTTCATCTGTAGAAACATTTTTACCATCATGTTTGACAATATCAGCATTCATTCCTGGAATTGGAGCATTAAAAGAACCAACTTTAAAAGACCGATGTAAGCAACAATGTAAAATTGATCCTGAAACTTCCGTACCGCCCGCAGAATTCATTATTGGAACTTTTGATTTACCAATAAATTCAAACAACCATTTCCAAGGTTTTTCTGTCCAAGGCTCACCTCCAGTACAAACTATTCTAAGGGAACTTAAATCTAATTTTTCAAATAGTTTTTTGTCTTTAAGCATCTGAATACGAATAAGAGCAGGGGATAGTTCAACCCATGAAACTTTGTATTTTTCTATTAACTTCCAAAATCTAACTTCATCAGGAAAGTCAGGCACTCCTTCGGCAATGATCATTTTTGCTCCATGTAAAGAAGCGATTGTTGCTGATTTTGAACCAACCATCCATCCCATGTCAGCCATACAAAAATGTATATCTGTTTGTTTAAAGTCAGCTAAAACACCCTCATCAAAAGACATTTTTGTAACCAATCCAATGTGAGTGTAAACACATCCTTTAGGTTTTCCTGTAGTCCCTGAAGTAAAATGAATAATTGCTGGATCCTCAGCTTCCATCTCTTCAGTTTTAAGTTGACTGGAGGTATTTTGAAAGTTGTCCCAATTAAATATTTTATTTCCTTTGACATCTCCGACTAAAAAAATTTTTTGTAAATGATCTAAAGTCTCAACATCTTTCCTAATAATATCAAACATTTTAATTTCTTTGCCTTTTCGAAATGTAATGGAAGAAGTAAAAATTCCTTTCGCTTTAGCTATTCTTAATCGATCTACAACGGCATTTGATCCATAGCCAGAAAACAAAGGCAACACCACACAGCCAATTTTTAGAATTGCAAAATAAGCAATATAAGTCTCAATAATTTGAGGCATATAAAGTGCAATTACATCACCTTTAACAAATCCATTACTCTTTAGTGCATTACCTACTTGTGATATTTTTTTATCAAAATCTTGATATGTTATTGAAGACGTTTCCCCATTTTCTTTTTCTGAAAAAATAAATGTATCATTAAATAATTCCTTATCTTTGTGCCGATCAATACAGTTTAAAACAATATTTGTTTTTCCACCCACACACCATTTTGTCCATGGCACACCATCAGATTCATCCATGATTTGTTCATAGTTTTTATAGAATTTTAAGTCAGAAAATTTAATTACATTATCCCAAAGCCAACCTGGATTTTGTAAGGCTTTTACTTCCAAGGAATCATAATTTTTTAAATTACAGTACTTTATAAAACTTGTTAGCTTAGAATTTTTTATTATTTCTTCAGAAGGTGTCCAGATGATTTCTTTTGTCATCAATAAAAATGAGCGGTAATTTAATACCGCTCATAAGTTTTAATTTATTACAGTCCTGCGCTAGGATTAAATGTAACCGTACCAGCAACTTTAGTTTTCCAGTTTTTACCACCTTTAGTGTACTCGATCATAACAGGCGTTTTGTTACCATCTCTACACTCAGGGCTACCAGCGGCACAAAAACCGATTGGTCCAGAAGCTAATCCAGTAAAGTTAGTAATACCAGCAATAGAATCTCTAACAGCGTTTCTGTCAGAAGCTAAATCACCGTTAAATTTAATTTGTGCTTTTTCAAGGGCAGGTCTTAACATGTCTAACAGATCCTGCATTTGAGAAAAGTCATGACCTGGAACAACACCGTATTTGTCTTTGATCTTTTTCACAAATTTTTTAGCTATTGGTCTTTTATCTGAAGCGGCAAATGCAGCGGCATAAGTAACACCAACAGCAGCTTTACCTGCGTTAGTTGGTACTTCTACTTTTGAAGCTACTGAGTTTGCAACTCTAGCAACACTCTTAGGTATACCTACTTCGTAAGATTGTTTAAGTGCACGAACAGTTTCGTCTACTAAACCCGATAATACTATCGCATCTGGATTAGTTGCTTTAGCTTTTAGTAAATAAGATCTAAAGTCAGTTTCTTTTTCACCTGCTTGTGCTTCATATGCAGGATCAACACCATATTCATCTTTCATAAACTTAATCATAGATTTAGCAAAGTCAGAACTAGCTTGGTCAGGTACGTAGATATAAGCTATCTTTGTACCAGAGTTTTCAGCTGTGTATTTACCTTGTACGATTTTATAAAATCTAGATGAAACAGGAACTCTGAATATGTATTCACTACCCGTTAATGTGATTTTTGAACTTGTAGAGTGAGGTATAATTTGCGGAACACCAGCTTTAGTTATTACAGGCACCATTGGCATTGTAACTGAACTACAGCTTGAACCGATTATAACGTGAACCTTATCTTGGTAAGCAAGTTTAGTTGCGTTTGCTACACCTTTTTCAGATTTACATTCATCATTATAAAGAATTAAATCAACCTTTTCTCCATTTATACCGCCAGAAGCATTCCACTCCTCAACAGTATCCTTAATTAGTTCACCATGCTTATAACCAACGTCAGATAACATTCTAAACGAAACACCAATTTTGATGTCAGCTTGTGCTAGTGATGTGATTAGTAAACTTCCGGCGAACAATACACTTGAAAAAATAATTTGTATTTTTTTCATGTTTCCTCCTTTTGTTTTTAATAGACAAACCTAATAAAATTTAACTAGTATGTCTATAGAGATTATGTATAATATTTATAAGTAAAAATCGTTTCATAAAAAGGAGTCTTTTGCTAAAAATAAACAATTTAGTTTCTGGATACGGTTCTGTTCAAATTTTATATGGAGCAAATATGAAAGTTGACCAACAATCTATAGTTGCATTACTTGGCGGTAATGGAACTGGTAAATCTACAATTCTAAAAGCATGTTCTGGACTTCTTAGATCTTGGGAGGGCAGTATAAATTTTAACGGTGAAGATATTCATAACTTGCCTCCACATGAAATTGTTAAAAAAGGACTAGTTCAAGTCACTCAAGGTAAAGATGTTTTTCCAGCGATGAGTGTCGCTGAAAATTTAAGACTAGGAGCCTTTGTCCTTAATTCAAATAAAAAACTAAACGATAATTTAGAAAAAGTATTTGATTATTTTCCGAGATTGAATGAAAGAAAAAATCAATTAGCAGCAACATTATCTGGCGGTGAACTTCAAATGCTTTGTATCGGTAGAGGTTTAATGTCTAGTCCTAAAATGATAATGCTAGACGAACCAAGCGCAGCTCTCGCACCACAAATAGTTTTAGATATTTTTAAAAATATTAATAAAATTAGAAAAGATGGGTTAACCGTTCTTGTTGTAGAACAGAATGTTCGTATGGCACTTCTACTTTCAGATTATGGATATGTAATTAAAGATGGAGTGATCAATGTAGAAGGAGATTCTAAAAAATTAATGTACGATGATTCTGTAAAAGATTCTTATTTGGGAGGAACAAAAGCAAATGTTTAAAACTTTTAGATTTACAAGAAAAGTAGAAAATACTTTAATGTTTATTTTTATTGGATTATTCTTAGCATTTTGTAGTGCTAGTCCCGATATGAGTGTTGATTCCTTAAAAAGTGTTTTACTTATTGGTATTACTGTTGGGATAATTTATGGTTTAGTCGCAGTTGGTATCTCGCTAATTTATACAGGCTTAGATATTGTTAACTTTTCTCATGGTGAATTTTTTATGTTGGGTGCGTTTACAGGTCTTACTGTCTATAATTTTATAGTTGATGGTGAGCTTATTTATGCAATTTTCCCTGAAGCTTATGGTTGGATAGCTTATGTAATTGGACTTTTTTTTGCATTTGTTGTCATGGGTTTATTTGGTGTTTTAGTTGAAAGATTATTTTTTAGACCATTAACTCGAAAAGGCGGTGGTTATACCGTTGCAGGAATGGGAATAATTATTTGTGGTTTTGGTATGTCTGTAGTTTTACAAAATTTAGCTTATCTAATCTGGAAACCATCTCCGCGACCCTTCAATGCTGAGTTGGGTATGCCTATAAATATTTCGGGACTTACTTTGCCAATGCCATATGTATGGATGTTGGTTACAGGATTGATAGTTTCTGCAGCTTTATACTTTTTTTTAAATAAAACTAAAATGGGATTAGGAGTTAGAGCTGTTGCTCATTCAAAAGATATCTCAAACTTAGTGGGTATTAACGTTCCACTTTATATTTCTATTACATTTGGAATAGCTTGTGCTTTAGCGGGGATTGCAGGAACATTAGTTGGACCCACATACCAAGTAGTTATTTACATGGGTTACATTATTTTATTAAAAGCTTTTGCTTCTGCTGTGGTAGGGGGATTTGGAAGTTTACCCGGAGCTATCGTTGGCGGCTTTACAGTTGGTCTTTTTGAAACAATGGGTTCCTACTACATATCTGGAAGTCACAAAGATGCTTTTGCATTTATATTAATGATTTTAGTTTTACTGATTAAACCAACTGGTTTTTTTGGTGTCTCAGTTAAAATGAAAGCTTAAAGTAAAACAAAGAAAGGATAACAATGATTAAGAAAGATACAAAAGTTGCAGTTTTAGGTGCGGGAGCTATGGGTTGTTTATTTGGAGGTCTTATGGCTGAAAAAGGTCTTGATGTAGTTTTGATTGATGTCTGGAAAGATCATGTTGATGCAATTAATAAAAATGGATTAAAAATGGACGGACATGGTGGTGATAGATTTATCAAAGTTAAAGCTACTACTGATCCATCAACACTAAAACCTGTTGATGCAATTATCGTTATGTGCAAAGCAACAGTACTTCAAACAGCTCTTACAAGTGCAAAAAATATTATAGGCGACAAAACTATGCTGATGTCTTTTCAAAATGGAATTGGTCATGAAGCGATAATGCAAGAAATAGCGGGCAAAGACAAGGTTCTAGGAGGCACAACCACACAGGCTTCTAATATTGTTGGACCTGGTCATATAAAAAATCATGCTTCGTTACCATCCTGGATAGGAGAATACGAGGGTGGTATGACCGATAGGGTATCAGATCTTGCTGAAACTTTTACAGCACATAATTTAGAAACTATTGCTGCACCAGACATTAAAAAAAGAAAATGGATGAAACTTTTTGCGTTAACAGCTATTGGACCGTTATCCTCTGTTTTTGACCTCCATCATACTGACTTATACATAACAAATAAAAATCAAAAAATTTCTAGAAAACTTGGGAAACAAATTATTTTAGAAACTAGAGAAGTTGCTAAAGCAGACGGTGTTGATGTTTCTGAAGATGAATGTCTAGAAATGTTTAATAAGATAGTTGATTCCAAACAAACAAATAAATCCTCAATGTGTTTCGATATACTTAACAAAAGAAAAACCGAAATTGAATTTATCAATGGTGCGGTAGCAAAGATTGGAAAAAGCCACGGGATTAAAACGCCAATGAATGATTTAATGTATAATATGATAATGGTGAAAGAAGGAATGTATTAAACCACTCCAAAAAAATTTATTAGATGGAAAAATTTAAAGAAATAATCAGACAATATCCATTTGTAGGATTTATTATTGCCTTTTTAGTTTTGATGGCAGTACCTTCAATTTTTTTTACTGATATTTATCAATCTCATTTAGCTAGTTTGATATGCATTAATATTATCGTTGCTGCTGGACTTAATATTGTTAAAGGATATTGTGGTCAAGTTACTGTTGGTCACGTTGGTTTGTACGCAGTAGGATCATACACAGCCGGATGTATGTTTATGTATTTGGGTTCTGATTTATGGCTAACATTACCTGCTGCTATAATTGTTACTGCCTTTTTTGGTGTTATCATGGGAGTACCATCACTTAGATTGGAAGGACCTTATTTAGCATTAGCCACTCTTGGAGGTGCAGAAGCAATTAGATTATTTATTGAAAACGGAGAATTTTTTGGGTCAACCTATGGCATCTCTAACATATCTCAACCTGTAATTTTTGGTATGGCTTTTGATACCCCAGACAAATACTATTACATAGCAATGCCAATAATGTTAATTGCAGTTTATTTTTCTTTTAGCGTTTTAAAATCATCTGTTGGAAGAGCATTTATGGCTATTAGGGAGGATCAAATTTCTGCAGCCGCCTCAGGCATAAATGTAAAAAAATATAAATTACTAGCTTTTATTTTAAGCGCAATGTTCGCAGGAGCAGCAGGAGCAGTTTATGCGCATTTTCCTCCAGGATATATTCACCCTAACAACTATACCGTTATTGAGATGATAACATTTTTAGCTATGGTTGTTCTTGGTGGACTCGGGCATATTTGGGGAGGCATAATAGGAGCTGTAGTAATAACAATTGTTTACGATATCACCAGACCACTTTACCAATATCAATTATTTATATTTGGCTTAACAATAGTATTCACAATTCTATTTATGCCAAAAGGCATTGGCGGTTTCATCGACAAGTATTTTATAGATAAAAGATTTAAAAAAAAAAAAACAGAGGATAAAAAGTGATCTTGCTTAAAACAACAAAATTAATGAAAGCTTTTGGTGGTTTAATAGCAATTAATAAAATTGATATTGAAGTACCACGTGGAGAGATTAGAGGAATAATTGGACCTAATGGCTCAGGTAAAAGCACTTTTTTTAATTTGATTTCAGGTGTTTACGATCCAGATCTGGGAAGTTATATAGAATTTGATGGTCATGATATCACCAACGAACCTGCGCACGAAATTGGCGCTTTAGGTCTAGCTAGAACTTTTCAACTATTAAGATTGTACCAGGACATGTCAGTTATAAACAATGTTATGTCTGGATACCACACAAGAGTTTCTTACTCTTTTACGGAGGCTGTATTAGGAAGAAAAAAAATATGGGACAAGGAAAAAGAAATTAAAGATGAGATGATGGAATTATTATCTTTTGTTGGCTTAGCAGATTTTGCTGAAATGAATGCTAGCGAACTATCGGGGGGACAAAGAAGACTTCTCGTTTTGGCTAGAGCGATTGCGAGTAAGCCCAAACTCTTAATGTTAGACGAACCAGCAGCAGGATTATCTCCTCACAACGTAGATAATTTAATGAAAATTATTATACAACTTAAGGATAAGTTTGGACTTACTTTGATTATAATTGAACATATTCTTAAAGTTGTTATGGATACTTGTGATGCAGTTACAGTTTTTGACCACGGGCAGAAAATTGCGGAGGGCACACCAGCAAAAGTTAAAGATGATAATGCTGTAATTGAAGCTTATTTGGGCAAAAAGATGAACGATGACGAGATGAGAAAAGCTCTTGCAGTATAAAAAAAGATCAATATTATCTAATTAAAGATAAATGAAGAATGGCTTTAAAAAACAGTTCGAGAAAAATGGCTTTCTAGTAGTTAGAAATGTTCTAGATTTTGATTTTGATTTAAAACCAGTTTTAAACGATATGGAATTTATTATGAACAGACTAGTTCATAGATTTGCCTCATTAAAACAAAGAAAGAAATTGCTTAATTATAATTTTTGGCAGAAATATACTTTTTTATACAAACTAAATATAAAAAATTTTGATCAATATTTTAACATTAGGCTCCCTAAAGAAAACATTAAAAAAAATAGCGATTACTTTGCATCACAATCAATTTGGAATTTAATTAAAAATAAAAGTATTCTAGATGTTCTTCAAAAAATAATTGGAACAGAAATATTGTCTAACCCAGTACAAAATTCTAGAATCAAACAACCAGAAAAATTTCTCAAAAAAAGTAGTATGAACGATGGTTTAAGTGGAAGAACTCCGTGGCATCAAGATGCGGGAGTTTTATCTAAGACCGGACAAAAGTCCACAGATTTAATTACTTGTTGGATACCTTTTACAAAGACTACAATAAAAAATGGCAGTATGATAACTATTCCAGGTTTACATAAAAAAGGTTTTTTTAATCACGATTCTGATGTGAAAGGGCAAGCTTTGTTAAGAAATAATGAATTACTAAATAAATATAAAACAGTCCCGTTAGAAGCAAATCCAGGGGACATTGTTTTGTTAGGAAAGCATACCGTTCATTGTTCGCTCCCAAACCAATCAAACAACTTTAGAATTAGCATGGATTTAAGGTACCATAAGGGAGGGCAACCCTCTGGAAGAGATTCTTTACCAAGTTTTTTCGTAAGAAGTAAAAGTAAAAAAAATATTACAGTTACTAATTATAAACAATGGCTAGCTAAATGGGAAAAAGCTAAACACAAATGCATACCTAGAGGTTATACATTTAAGTATACCACTCCATCTTTTAAAGGCACTAAGCGAGATTTAATTAATCTTATATAATGAAATCAGTAACAAAGAGGATCTATCTAATAGATTTCTCCCTCGCTGTATTGGGTTATACTCTTTTTGTTTTATTTGACATTCTAAATAAAAAGCTAACAGGTTCCTACCATGTTACACAAATAATTTTTGTTAACTCTATCTCTGCTTTATTGCCAATAATTCTATTTATTCAATCGAGAAACGGCTGGGTTAAATTAAAGAAAGTTAATTTAAAAATACACTTATTAAGAGCCAGCTTAATGTTTTTAACAATGCTTGCTTTCATAACTAGCTTAGCTCATTTACCCCTTGTTCTTATGTATAGTATTGCATTTACAGCACCATTGATGCTAACAATTGGCGCAAATTTATTCTTAAATGAAAAAGTTGGCTGGAGAAGATACACAGCTATTATTGTTGGTTTTATTGGTGTCATAATATCTCTAGACCCTATTAACGAACCAATAAACAAATACATTCTTCTAACTTTCTTGTGTCCATTTCTGATGGCTATTAGCTGGTTAATTGTTAGAAAATATGGGCAAACTGAAAATGTTTATTCGTTTTTAATTTATGGAAAAATTTTTTTATTAATTTTTTCAGGAATTTTTTTATTTACTAAAATTACACCAATGAGCTTAGATGATTTTATTTTAAATTTTACTAGTGGAATAATCAGAGGAATAGCGTTAATTTTCATTATAAATTCCGCAAGACATTTACCCTCTTCTTTGTTTGCGCCAACTCAATATATTCAAATTTTTGCTGGTGCCACGTTTGGTTTTTTTATTTTTGGTGAAATACCAACCTTGAATAATTATCTAGGGAATATTTTAATTATAGGGGCAGGCTTGTACATAATTATTAGAGAAATAACTCTTTCAAAAAAAATAGTAACTGTAGCAGCAAGACCCGCAACAGTTCCCATTGGTGCTAAAGAATAATAAGTTTTAAATTTTTAAAATTTAAACGATTAATTGTGTTATTTAGTCAGTCTAAAACTATAATTTGCCTTATTTTATAAGCAAAAAAATTATATAAACTTAATGACAAAAATTGTGAGCACAGAAATAGAAAATAATAAGATATCTGCATTAAGCATTCTTAAAAAAATAAATTTTCACCTTGATAGCAAGGAGAGAAAAGGTATTAAATTTGTATTATTTCTGTCTGTGTTAAGTTCTATATCTGAGTCTATTTCTATAGCTATGCTTGTTCCATTTATAAGTTTTTTCATGAATCCAGATAATTATTTATTCAACGGTTTATTTAAAAGTTTTTTTGATTTTTTAAACATAACAAATAAAAAAGACATTTTAGGAGTAATTGCTTTTAGCTTTATTAGCATTGTACTCTTGAGTGGTTTTATAAAATTATTATACCTCAAATCTTCAAATGCTTTAACTGAAAACATTACTAGTGATTTTAGAATAAAAATATTTAAGTTCTTACTAGATCAGGACTTCAAGTATTTTTTTAAACATGGTTCAAATAAAATCCTGAGTAATCTTGCTCAAAAAACTGGATCATTAACTGCAATAATTTTCTCTGCCATAAATATTGTGAACTCAATTCTAATATCTTTAGCCATCATAACTATTCTAGTTATGAACGAACCTTACTATACTCCAATAATAATAGTTTCAATTATTTTATTCTTTTTGGCTATCTATAAAATTAAATCATCAATAGTTTTAAAAAAAGGACAAACTGTAAATTTAAATCAAAATAGTTTAATTGATATTTTTCAAAATGCAGTTGGATATTTTCCTGAAATAATAGTTTACAATATAAGAAATTTTTTTTTAAAAAATTTAAGTAAGCTATCTAAAGAAACAGCTAAATCAAGCGCAGATGTAAGGATAATCTCTGCGACACCTAAAGTCTATCTTGAAACATTTGTTATTATATTCGTTGTTTTAATTGTTTACCTAATAGATATTAACGAAAGATCTCTTGTATCAAACATTAGTTACTTTGCTATTCTAGCATTCGGTGCGCAGAAATGCTTACCTTTAATTAGTAATGTATACCTTCTATCAATAAATTTTAAAGCAGCAATACCTACTGTTAGCTTTTTTTTAAATATTTTAGACGAAGGAAATACAAATAAAATTAAAGACCAAGAATACGATGCTTTAAAATTTGAGAAAATAATTAAACTAGAGAATATTTCATACCAATATAATAAAAATTCCCCAATTATCTTAAACAAGTTTAGTTTTGATATTTCAAAAGGTGACAAAATAGCAATTAAAGGTCGGACAGGATCAGGAAAAAGTACATTAATTAATATTATTTCCGGATTACTTAACCCCTCTGAGGGAAAATTTTTTATTGATGAAACTTTGATTAATTCAGAAAATTTAAAAAATTGGCAAAAAAATTTAGCAATTGTGCCACAAACTGTTTTTTTAAATGATTCATCTGTATTAGAAAATATTGCAATCGCACATGATTTTAATTCTATTGATTTTAAAAAAGTAAAGAACGTAGCTAAAATTGCACAAATTGATGCTTTTATAGAATCTTTACCAAATAAATATAATGAAAAAGTTGGGGAGAGAGGAGTAAGACTATCTGGAGGTCAAAGACAAAGAATCGGCATAGCAAGAGCTTTATATAGAGACGCAAAAATAATAATATTAGATGAACCAACTAATGCTTTAGATTTTGATACAGAAAGTTTAGTAATGGATTCGATAACAAATCTCAGCAAAGATACTACACTTATAATGATCTCACACAACGACAGCTCGCTAAGATACTTTGATAAAATTATTGATTTAGATAAACTTAAATAATTTATAGATTTATTTTACATCTATGATCAAACTTAAAAAAAAAATAATTATTTCATTAATGGGTGTTGACGGTTCTGGAAAAACAACCCTGGCAAAAAAATTGTTTAAAATATTTAAAGGATCAAAATATCTACATCTCAAACCTTATATTCTATTTCAAGATCGAAGAACTGTAATAAAAAAACCCCACCAACAAAAGAAAAGTTCATTTCTTTTAAGTTTTTTTAGATTATTATCATGGTTAATTTCATATAAAATTTTTTTTAACTACAATAGAAGTAAAAAAATTTATATTTTTGACAGATATGCACATGATATTCTTGTTGATCCATTAAGGTACAGACATAATCTTTCTTATGATTTAACAAGAATTATTTTAAATTTTTTTCCAAAACCTGATTTATGGATTTTTTTAAATCCATCGTTAAAAATTATAGAATCTAGAAAACACGAACTATCAAGTACAGAGTCAAAACGCCAGATAAGAGATTACATACTTTTTTTTAAAAATCAGAAAAATGTGTTAGTGTTAAATACAAATGTTAATAAAAAAAAATTAGTTAAACAAATAATAAAAATAATTAATAAATCTGTTAAATGAAAAAAATTTTAATCACTGGTGGAGCGGGATACATTGGCTCACATGTAGCTGAAATTTTGATTAAAAATAAAAACAAAGTAATTATAGTAGACAATTTATCAACTGGATTTAAAAAATTAATTAATAAAAAAGCAAAATTTTTCAAAACCGATATAAATAATACAAAAAAAATAAGAGAGATAATTATTAATAATAAAATTAGTACAATAATTCATTTAGCTGCAGTTTTATCAGTGGAAGAGAGTGAAAAAAAACCAAAAAAATACTATAAAATAAATGTTACAGGTACAAAAAGTTTGCTTACAGCAACGATTAAAACTAGTGTAAAAAATATTATTTTTTCCTCAACCTGCGCTGTGTACAAAGATGGCTATTCTAAAGTAAATGAAAATACTAAATTAAAACCAACGAGCGTATATGGAAAAACAAAACTTAAAGGAGAAAAAATTGTTCAATCATTCTGTAAAAAAAATAGCTTAAATTATGGAATCTTAAGATTTTTTAATGTTGCTGGAGCAAGCCCTTCAGGCAAGATTGGTCAAATCAACAAAGGAGATCAGTTATTTAAGAATTTGTCTTTAGAGGTTCAGAAAAAAAATCCAGTTTTTAAAATTTATGGAACCAACCATAAAACTAAAGATGGAACGTGTATCAGAGATTATATACACGTCACGGATATAGCTGATATTCATCACAAGGTTTTAGAAAAAATAAGTAAAACCAATGAATCAAACATTTTAAACTGTGGATACGCAAAAGGTGTTTCTGTAAATGAGGCTATAAATGAGTTTAAAAAACACTCAAACAAAAGATTAAAAATTCTTAAATTACCTAAAAGACCCGGTGATATGGTAAAAATTACGGCCAACAATAATAATTTAAAAAAATTTATTAAATGGAAACCTAAATACAACAGGTTAAAAACAATTGTAGAATCTTGCATACAATGGGAAAAAAATAATTAACAAGTAATTTTTTATACTTGTTGCAACTAATCATTTAACAATTATTGTTTAAAAATGCATGATGTAGATGATATTAATAGTATTCTTGAGGCTGTTAATAAAATTAATTCTAAGCTTCCCAAAAAAAGTAAAAATACTTTAATTACGCAAAATTTTGTCCCTAAATTAAATCAGGAATTGAGAATTTCTCCAGATGTAGACAGGCTTATTCAAGAAGCTGAAAAGTACAAACAAAATGTATCATTTGAATTACGCCAGGTTGATTTAGCGCAAAATAAAAATA
>CAJQTN010000015.1 GCA_905620505.1 uncultured Pelagibacteraceae bacterium | reverse complement strand
AAAAAAAACTATAGAGTTTTTGGTGTAAAACGAAGATCTTCAAGTTTTAACACTGAAAGAATTGATCATATTATAAACGCTAAAAAAAAAATTAAAAATTTTGATTACGTTTATGGAGATTTAACAGATAGTAGCAATCTACTAAGAATTGTTCAGCAAACCAAACCAAACGAAATTTATAACTTAGGAGCTCAATCGCACGTAAAAACAAGCTTTGAGATTCCAGAATTTACCGCTAATTCAGATGCTCTTGGTGCTTTAAGAATTTTAGAAGCGATACGTGTACTCAAGCTAAATAAAAAAGTTAGATATTACCAAGCTTCAACTTCTGAAATATTTGGAAATACTCAAGTGCCTCAAAATGAAGAAACACCTTTTCACCCAAGAAGTCCGTATGCAATTGCAAAACTTTATGCCTACTGGACAACAATTAATTACAGAGAAGCTTATAAAATTTTTGCTGTGAACGGTATACTATTCAATCATGAGGGACCTAGAAGAGGAGAGACTTTTGTAAGTAAAAAAATAACAAGAGCTGTGTGTGAAATTTATAAAAAGAAATTAGACGTATTGTATTTAGGAAACTTAAATGCAAAAAGAGACTGGGGTTCTGCTAAAGACTATGTTGAAAGCATGTGGCTTATGTTGCAAAAAGATAAACCCTCTGATTATGTTATTGCTACAGGAAAAAGTCATAGTGTTAGAGATTTTGTTGAAGAAGCATTCAAATTTTTAAAAATTAAAATAAAATGGCGAGGAAAAGGCCTTGGCGAAGTTGGGTATGATCAATCAAATAATAAAGTCTTAGTAAAAATTGACCCAGGCTATTTTAGACCAACGGATGTTGATGAATTGCGAGGTGACTCTAGAAAAGCAAAAAGAGAACTAGGTTGGTCTCCCAAAACAAGCTTTAAGGCACTTGTTAAAGAAATGATGGAATACGACTTACAAAAAAATGATTGAAGAAATACCTGTTAGTTTTTTGCTTAATTATTATATGAATTCAAAAAAATAAACACACACCATTATCCAATGTGTCAATATTAGCTACCAGCAATTTAACAGCGTAATAAATGAAAAAAATATTCTTAGTAATAATCTTAATTCTTCTGAATAATATACTTTACGCTGCTGAGTTTAGAGGGAGTTTTTTTCAGGGAAATCTAATTATCGGTAAGGTGGAAAAAGGAACAAAAGTATTCGTAGATAAAAAAAAAATTAAAGTTTCAGACCAAGGTTTTTTTGTTTTTGGTTTAAGTAAAGATAGAAAAAATGACGTAATTATTGAAACTATCAAGAATCAAGAATCAAAACAAATTATCAAAAAAGTTTATAAGAAAAAATACAAGATTCAAAAAATCAATGGCTTACCTTCTAAGCAAGTAACTCCGCCTAAAGAAGTTTACGAAAGAATTAAGAATGATAACAAGCTAATTGGTAAAACAAGATCAATAAATAGTAATTTCACTTTTTTTAATGATGAATTTAAGATGCCAATTAAAAATACAATCATTACAGGAGTTTATGGTAGTCAACGAATTTTAAATGGAATTCCAAAATCACCACATTATGGGTTAGATTTTGCAGCATCAGAAGGAACTAAAATTAAGGCAATGCTAGATGGTATTGTTACACTTTCAGAAAAAGATTTATACTATACCGGTGGTACGATTACTTTTGATCATGGACACGGCGTTAGTACGCTCTACATGCATATGAAAGATATTTTTGTAAAAAAAGGAATGGAAATAAAACAAGGTGATATAATTGGCACTGTGGGGAAAACAGGTAGATCAACTGGCCCACACCTTGATATTAGACTTAATTGGTTTGATATGAAGTTGAATCCAGCTAGTGTTCTTAAAAAATGATTAAATTATTGATTAATATTTCAAAAATATTTTTTATAAATGTTTTTATAATCTTAATTTTTATCTTTTCTACTGAAATGATTTTTGGCTACTGGTTTGACGAAGATAATTTTGGACCTTATATGCGTGAACATCGAATGAAAAATCAACGCATAGAATGGAATGATGGTGAAGAAAAGGAAATTTATTTCTACAGAAGAAATTATTATGGTTTTAGAGGTGAGGATATTGAGCCAGCAAAAATACAAGCAGTTATTTTTGGAGGAAGTGTTATTGACGAAAGGCATAAGCCTGATGATTACACTAT
>CAJQTN010000014.1 GCA_905620505.1 uncultured Pelagibacteraceae bacterium | reverse complement strand
TCAACCGTTATGTGTATAAGTAAAAAAGTAGCAAATATTTTTAAATCTCAAAAGTGGAAAAAAATTGAAATTTTTAATTCTGGCGATGAAATATTAAAATTGAAAGATCTAACTTAATGAATGTACTAGAAAACTTTAAAGATTTGTTTTTAGAAGTTTGGCAAAATGGAGTTTCGGGAATAAATATTTCTGAAATAGTTATTGCCTTGGTAATTTTTCTTTTTTTTCTTTTTTTAAGAGGCATATTCGCTAAATTTATTGTTAAAAGATTAGAGAAGTATGTTTTAAAAACAACTAATCAGTTTGATAACTCTTTAGTTTTTTCCATGGAAGGTCCAGCAAAATTCTTTCCCATTGTTCTTGGATTTTTTGTGTCAACAAGTTTTTTGACTGTTGAAAGCAATGTTGTTGACATAATTAATAGATCTTTAATTACAATTTTAATCTTTTGGTCTTTCCATCAAATTATTGGACCATTTTCAACGGTAATTAAATCTGTTGGGAGTTTACTCTCCAGAGATCTAATTAACTGGATCATTAAAGCTATAAAAGTTTTAATTTTAATATTAGGAGCTGCCGCTGTACTAGAACTTTGGGGAATAAAAATTGGCCCAATTATTGCAGGCCTAGGTTTATTTGGAGTAGCTGTTGCATTAGGAGCACAAGATTTATTTAAAAATTTAATTTCAGGAATTTTGGTTTTAGTTGAAAGAAGATTCCAAGTTGGTGATTGGATATTTGTAGATGGCGTAATAGAAGGAACAGTTGAAGGCATTGGTTTTAGGTCAACCGTAGTAAGAAGATTTGATAAATCTTTAGCCACAATACCAAATTTTCAATTTGCAGAAAAAGCTGTAATTAATAATTCACAAATTACGCATAGAAGAATTAACTGGATAATTGGTGTCGAATATCGCACGACTGGTGAACAACTAAAAAATATTAAAGATCAAATAGAAAACTACATAAGAGGTAATAAAGATTTTGCTGTAAATGATAATACAATCTTATCTGTTAGAATTGACCAATTTGCTGCTAGCTCTATTGATATAAAATTAATATGTTTTACTAAAACCAAACAATACCAAGAGTGGATGAATGTTAAGGATACTCTTGCCTTGGAAATAAAAAATATTGTTGAAAAAAACAAAGCTTCCTTTGCTTTTCCAAGCACTTCAATCTATGTGGAAAAAAATTAATGAATTCTATTCTTATTTTATTTAATGATATCGTTAGGCTTTATATTTGGGTTTTAATCATCAACGCAGCAGCAAGCTGGCTAGTAGCTTTTAATATTATTAATACAAGTAATCGTTTTGTGTATTCAGTCCTAGAAATTTCTCACAAACTAACAGACCCACCCCTAAGGTTTATCAGAGGTTTTATGCCAAATCTAGGTACGGTAGATATTTCACCGATAGTGCTTATTTTAGTTTTAGTTTTTTTAAGAAATTTTATTAACGAAATATTTTATAAACTTCCAATTTAAGAATGATATTAGATGGAAAAAAAGAAGCATCATTATTAAGAGAAAAAATAAAAAAAGAAATTTCAGAAATCAAAAAAAAAATTAATAAATCTCCGGGTCTTTCTGTTATTCTAATAGGTGATTTTGCACCAAGTCTAATTTACGTAAAAAATAAAGAAAAAAATTCGAAAGAAGTTGGAATTAATTCTCAAGTTATTAAGTATTCCAAAGAAGTTAAAGAGTCTAAAGTTTTAGAAAAAATAGAAGAGCTCAACAACAATAATAACGTTTCCGGTATTCTTGTTCAGTTACCTTTGCCGGCTCATATTAGTAAAGAAAAAATTGTAAATGCAATTAAACCCTCAAAAGATGTAGATGGATTTCATCCAATTAATGTCGGGAACCTTTCTTCTGGATACAAAGCCATAGTCCCTTGTACACCTTTAGGATGTCTATTATTAATAAAAAAGGTAGAAAAAAATTTAACAGGTAAACATGCTGTTATAATTGGAAGGTCTAATTTAAATGGTAAACCAATGGCACAACTTCTTCTCAAAGAAGACTGTACGGTCTTAATTGTCCATTCAAAAACTAAAGACTTAAAATTAGAGTGTCAGAAAGCTGATATTTTAGTTGTTGCAGTCGGCGTTGCAAACTTAGTTAAGGGAGATTGGGTGAAAAAAGATTCTATTATTATTGATGTCGGTATAAACAAAGTTGCGGATAAAATAGTAGGAGATGTTGATTTTGAGCAGGTTAAGGACAAAGTTAGAGCAATAACCCCGGTTCCTGGAGGTGTGGGTCCAATGACTATTGCCTGTCTTTTAAAAAATACTTTAGAATGTTTTAAAGCTCGTTAGTTTTTTTATTGTCTATTTTAAGGTATCTACTATTTCTAAATCTCACAACAACTGTTGCAATAGATACGATTAGTATTGCAAGAGCTATATAAATTAGGTTTGCAGGATCACTATTTTTGTCTTGAAGAATTATATATCTAGCAAGAGCAGTAATTGCGATTACAAGAGGATAAGTAATCCTGACCGCTCTAGTCTCCCAATATGATCTAACCAAACCAAGAACTTCTATGTAAATAAACATCAATAATAAATCAGCTAGCCCAATAGTTTTTGTTTCATACATGAGTGAAAGTTCTACAAAGAATGCGATTATAGTAGCTATTAAAACAGCAAGTACTGCAACTAATTGAATATTTCGAATCGCTGAATTCATCAAAAGAAACGTATCAGACTTTTAGGATTTATTTAACTGTTTTGAGTGAAATTTAATAAATTTCTCTATTTTAATTTTATTAAATGACTTATTTTCTTCAAATGATACTTGTTTCATTGAATAAGCTTTACTCGATGTACGTCTAGACATAATCGTTAAATTACCTTTATAAATTTTAAGAACAATGACGCCATTAACTTTATTTTTGTTTTTATCTATAATTTTTTGTAAGTTGATTCTTTTTTTTGAAAACCAGTAACCATTGTAAACAAGCTCAGCATAAGCAGGCATAATTCTTTCCTTTTTGTGCATTGTTTCTTTATCCAGTGTTACAGATTCTATAGCTCTATGAGCGGCATATAATATAGTTCCTCCTGGTGTCTCATAGACACCTCTTGATTTGATTCCTATAAATCTATTTTCAACCAAATCGACTCTACCTACTCCGTTTTTACCTGCAATTTGATTTAATTTTTCTAATAAGTTAGCGGGGCTAAGTTTTTTTCCGTTAACTGAAACAGGGTCACTGTTTTTAAAATTAATCTTAACAATAGTTTTTTTGTTTGGAGCTTTCTCAGGAGAAATTGTTCTTTGAAATACAAATTCTGGTGCTGAATTTTTAGGATTTTCCAAAGCTTTTCCTTCGGTTGATGTATGAAAAAGATTGTCATCTACCGAAAAGGGAGGTGCTCCTTTTTTATCTTTAGGTATCGGGATATTATTTTTCTTTGCGTATTTAATTAAATCTGTTCTAGAAGTTAAGTTCCACTCTCTCCAGGGAGCAATAACTTTTATTTTTTTTCCAAAAAAAGCATAACCTAACTCAAACCTAACCTGATCATTACCTTTGCCCGTAGATCCATGAGATACTGCATACGCACCATATTTTTTTGCTATTTCAATTTGTCTTTTTGCTATTAAGGGCCTTGCAATAGAGGTCCCCAATAAGTAAGCGCCTTCATATAAAGCGTGCGCTCTTAACATGGGAAAGACATAGTCTTTAACAAAAATATTTTTAAGATCTTCAATAATTATTGTTTTAACCCCAAGTCTTTTAGCATTCCTAATAATTTTTTTTTTATCAATAACTTGACCAATATCAGATGTGTAAGCAATAATTTCTGCTTTATAATTTTCTTGTAACCATTTTAAAATTATCGAAGTATCAAGACCGCCAGAGTAGGCTAGAACTATTTTTTTCATCAATTAATTAACTGCAATTTTTTTTTGCTTTTTCATATGCTTTAGAAAAGCCTATCATAGAATAATGATCTACTGTTTGTGAACCTTTTGGCTCGTTAGCTATAATCATTATATTAGATGCCTTTTTCATAAGTTTTATAAATTTTTTTTCTCGTTCTTCTTCAGTTATCCAGGCAAAATTTTCTTTAGAAAAGAAAGCGTATTTATTTCTTCCTGATTTTGCATTTACTGAAGAAGTTTTATAAATATACCCACTAGTAACGCTAACCTCATCTTTTATATTTTCTTGAGGTCTAAAAGTTACGAATAGTTTTGAGGGCTCTCTTTTAAAATTTTTTGGCGATCTTGTTTTAGGCTTTGATTGTGCAAAGCAAATTTTACCTTGCTCTGTAGTTGCAGTGAAAACCTGCCAGTCTTTAAATGTTCCATTAGATACCGGATTAGCCGCATAAGTTTTTGAAGCAAATAAAACAGTTATTAAAAATAAAAATATTTTTTTAAAATTCATTTTAATTTTTTATACTAAATTTGATTAATTTCAATGATTTGAAAATTAAGGTGTTGGATTAGGATTATTTGAGTGTATTAAATTTATTTTTTCAATGATTTCATTACTAAGATCAACATCTACACTTCCAATATTTTCCTTGAGTTGCTCCATGGTCGTTGCACCAATAATATTACTTGTCATAAAAGGTCTAGAGTTTACAAAAGCTAGTGCCATTTGTGTTAATGATAGATCACTGTTTTTTGCCAATTTAAAGTATTCGTCTGTAGCTCTTATTGCAGCCGGCTCTTTATATCTTGTCCAGAATTGCCCAAATAGTCCAATCCTGGATTTTTCTGGAATTTTATTTTCTCTATATTTACCCGAAAGGTAGCCTATTGCCAGAGGTGAGTATGCAAGCAAGCCGACATTTTCTCTACATGAAATTTCAGACATTCCAATGTCATATGCACGGTTTAATAAATTATAAGGATTTTGAACCGATACTATTTTTGGTAAATTTAGTTTTTCTGATATTTCTAAATATTTAGCAAATCCCCAGGGCGTTTCATTTGAAACTCCGATGTGTCTAATTTTACCTTGAGTAATAAATTTTTTTAAAACTTTTAAAATTGATTCAAAACTATTCCACCCACCGTGTTCAGCTGTTTTTGATGAGTCGATCTCGTCAAACTCTAACTCTACACTATCAGATGTTTTGTGTTCATAGTCTCTAGTACCAAAAAAATTAGTATTTCTTTCTGGCCAATGTAATTGATACAGATCTATATAGTCAGTTTTTAATCTTTTAAGACTTCCTTCAATTGCTTGTGTAAAATTTTTTTCTGAAAATTGATTGCCACCCTCCCTAATCCAATCAACACCTGCTCCTACGCACTTTGTGGCTAGAATAACTTTGTCTCTTTTCTTTTTTTCTGCAAACCAGTTGCCTATAATTTCTTCAGATTTCCCCTGTGTTTCTTTTCTTGGAGGAACAGCATAGACTTCTGCTGTATCAAAAAAATTTACTCCTTTTTCTAAAGAGTAATCCATTTGCTCAAAACTTTCTTCCTGAGTATTTTGTTCGCCCATATTCATGGTACCTAGACAAATTAAACTAACATCTATACCCGTGTTACCTAATTTTTTAAATTTCATAAAATTATAAATACTTGATTTCTTTTTAATATCAAGGATTTTTTCTTAAGGGGCAGGGTTTGGATTATTTTGATGTATTAGATTTATTTCATCAATAGTTTCTTTATCAAGATTAACATTGATACTCTTAATATTTTCTTTGAGCTGCTCCATATTTGTTGCACCAATAATATTGCTAGTTACAAAAGGTCTGGAGTTAACATAGGCGAGGGCCATATGTGTCAGTGACATGTTTTTCTTCTTAGAAAGTTTGTAATATTCGTCAACTGCTTCGTAAGCTTTTTCTTTTCTATATCTTCCCCAAATATCTGCATACAAACCCATTCTTGAATTTTTAGGCATTTGATCGTTAATATATTTACCTGATAAATAACCAAATGCTAAGGGTGAATAAGCAAGCAACCCAACATTCTCTCGCATAGAAATTTCTGACATACCAATATCATAAGTTCTGTTTAAAAAATTATACGGATTTTGAACAGAAACTATTCTTGGTAAATTATAAATTTTAGCTAACTCTAAATATTTTGAGAATCCATAGGGAGTTTCATTTGATATGCCGATATAACGGATTTTTCCTTGTTTAATAAATTTTTCTAATATTCTTAAAACAGAATCAAACTCATTCCACTTTTTTTCATTTTCATCATGTTGGTAATCTAGTTTGCCAAAATAATTTGTATTTCGTTCTGGCCAATGTAACTGGTACAAATCAATATAGTCTGTCTTTAGTCGTTTTAAACTTTCATTTAGAGCAGATTCTATTCCTTTTTTGTAGTACTCATTACCACCCCCCCTAATCCATTTAAATCCAGGTCCAGCAATTTTTGAGCCTAAAATAATTTTAGCTCTATTTTTCTTTTGTAAAAGCCAGTTACCAATAACTTTCTCTGTTTTTCCATACGAATGGTCCATAGGAGGTGTTGCATAAAGCTCTGCTGTATCAAAAAAATTTACACCCTGCTCTAAAGCATAGTCCATTTGTGCAAAACCATCAGATTCAGAATTCTGTTGGCCCCAAGTCATAGTTCCTAAGCATATTAAGCTTACTTTTAAATTTGTGGCCCCAAGCTTTTTATATTTCATAAAAATTTAATTTTTTTTAGAGTTAATTAGAATAAAGCAAATAAGTAAAGAAGACAGGTATTGAAAAATATAAAAAAACTCTTATATTGTTGAATATATGGAATTTAACAAACAAAGTACGACAGCAAAATCTTCAGTTTCAGAAGAAGCAATTGATCAAGGTCTAAGAGCTTACATGCTTAAAGTTTACAACTACATGGGATCGGGCGTTCTCTTAACTGGCTTTATAGCTTTATTGTTTTTTAAGCTTGCAGTTGTTACAGGTGAAGCCGGTGAAATACTGGGCCTAACTAATTTTGGCTCAACTATTTATACATCTAGCTTGAAGTGGGTTCTTATGTTGGCTCCGTTAGGAGTAGTTTTCTATATGAGTTTTAATATTGCAAAAATGACTGCCGCAAAAGCTCAAACAACCTTTTGGGTATTTGCAGCTTTAATGGGAGCGTCTTTATCTTCAATTTTTTTAATGTACACAGGCGCTAGCATAACTAGAGTATTTTTTATTACAGCAGGAACTTTTGGATCTATGAGTATTTACGGTTACACTACGAATAGAGACCTAACAAAACTTGGTTCATTTTTAATGATGGGTCTTTTCGGGATAATTATTGCATCAGTAGTTAATATATTTATGAAATCTTCAATGATGTACTTTGTAATATCAATCTTAGGAGTTTTAATTTTTGTTGGTTTGACCGCTTATGATACTCAAAAAATTAAGAATAGGTATCTCGAGAGTGATAGCGGAGAGTTGATGGGAAAAAAAGCCGTTATGGGTGCTTTGACTCTTTATTTAGACTTTATAAATTTATTTATAATGTTGTTAAGACTTTTCGGTCAAAGAAGATAATTATTTGACGGCCTTTAAATTATTCCATCTAGTTTTTTCTATAAGATTTGAAAGATCATTGGATTTTTCTAATACATTTCCGTGTTTGTCTTTAATATAAAATTTTTCATCAAGACTTTTTGGTTTTAGGTTTTTTAAAATTTTATAAATTGGTTTTTCAGAAGCACGTTGATAAATATCAAAAGAAATTTCTTTAGAACCAATAGAGACTCCATAGTCTTTCCAAGTTCCGTTTGAAACCATTTTACCGTAAAGATTTAAAATAGTCTGAAGTTCTTTTTTTACAAAAAAATTTTCTCTAACTCTGCTGTTGCTAAAAACATTATTAACAACTAATTTTAAATGTCTCATATTTTATGCTTATTAATTAAAATTACTTGAAAAATAGTAAAAATAAAAGTTATTGGCAGAATACCCCAAACCTTAAAGTTAACCCAAAATTCTTCGGTTTGAGTTCTCCAAACATATTCATTTAACAAAGCTAATGCGAAAAAAAAAAGCATCCATCTTATTGTGAGCACCTTCCAGCCCATATCGGACAAAGATATGGACTTACCAATCATTTTTTTTAAGATATGTTCTTTAGTAAAAAATCTCTCGAAGGCTAAAGCCAAACCAAAAAAAATATTTATTATTGTTGGTTTCATGTAGAGAAATACTGGATTATTAAAATACAAAGTGAGACCACCAAAAACTGATATAATTATACCCCCTATCAAAGGGATATAAGGAATTTTTTTTTCAACTATATAACTAATAAGTACAGCCAAAATAGTTGCAACAATAAGCGGCGGGATAGCAACGCTTAAGTTTTTTCCACTTTTAGAGTAGACCACGAAGAAGATTAACAAAGGACTAAAGTCAGTAATAAACTTCAATAAAGACTTATTCACAAATTAATTATAACATAAATCTATTTTTAAATAAATTTATATATTGATTTTTAATTAAAAGTTACTATCTTAATAATAATGGCTGCAAACATAGCAAAGTTTTCTATTGGTACAATCGTAAAACATAAACACTTCGACTTTCGTGGGGTAATCTACGATGTCGACTTTGAATTTAATAATTCAGAAGAGTGGTATCAATCTATTCCAAAAGATGTAAGGCCTAGAAAAAATCAACCATTTTATCATCTACTAGCCGAGAGTAATGATGTAACTTACGAGGCCTATGTTTCAGAACAAAACCTTTTAACAGACAATTCGAAGCAGCCGGTCAAACATCCTCTCATCAGTGAGATCTTTGTTGGTAAAAAAGGTTCAAATTATCTCAAGCTATCCAACTAATCAGAAGAGAACTGCCACAAATTTAACAACATTAGAGCAAATCTATAACAAACAATTTAATTAATATTATTTGTGTTAAAGCCTAATTGAGAATTAATTTACTTCTTAAACTCCCTTAACATTCTCATTTAGGCTAAATATCCTTCTTTCTTAAAAATAAAAATTAATATATTTAATGTAAATAAAGATGTTCAAATTTTTTTCGTCTAGCAATGTTTATTCTTTAATTCAAAAATTAATTAATTTTATAAATTCAATATTTTTTCTAATTTTAATTATTGGTTTAACTTTTGCTTTACACTTATCACCTCCCGATTACGTTCAAGGTGATTCCGTTAGAATTATGTATGTTCATGTTCCAGCCGCTTGGTTGGCATTAGCATGTTTTTCTTCTATTACATTTCTTTCGATACTTAACTTTATTTTTAAAATAAGAAATTTTTATTTTATTAATAAGAGTATAGCTCCAATAGGTTTGTTATTTACTTGTTTGGCAATTATTACTGGTTCTTTATGGGGGCAACCTACCTGGGGAACTTGGTGGGTTTGGGATGCCAGGCTAACATCTATGTTTGTGTTAATGTTATTTTATGTTTTTTATATTTTAGCTTTTAAACTACTAAGGAAAGAAGAATTAATTATAAAAGTTTCGTCAATTATAGCAATCATAGGCTCAATTAATATACCTATTATTAAATATTCTGTTGAATGGTGGACAACACTTCACCAACCAGCAAGTATAAAAATTATAGGATCTAGTAGCATCCACCCTGCAATGCTACTCCCATTGTTAGTAATGTTGTTGGTTTTCTTGCTATATGGTGCGTTAATTTTTCTGATGAAATACAAAACAGAAATCATTAGAATAAAGAAAAAAAACTTAAAAAGATTATGATTATAAAATTTATAACAATGAATGGACACGGAATTTACGTATGGTTTTCTTTTAGCATCGTATTCATTTCTTGTGCGGTATTTTACTTGAAAACAAGAAAAACTTTAAGAAAATACGAAAATGATTTTTTAGTTGATCTTCAAAATTTACCTGCAGAAGAAAAAAATAAAGCTTTAGGCACTTCTAAAGTTGCACAACAGATATTAGCAGCAAACTCTAAGATGAATTAAAAGCATTTTTAATGCTTAATAAAAAAGTTAAAAAAAGAATAATATTTTTAACTTTTATTTTTTTATTATCAATCGTTGTTGTTTTTTTTATTCTTAATTCTTTAAATAAAAATATTGTGTATTTTTCATCACCAACTGAAATAAAACAAAGAGAAGACATCCCATTCGAAAAAGCCATGAGAATTGGTGGGATGGTTAAAAAAGGATCAATAACTATAAGTCAAAAAAATATTCAATTTATAGTTACTGATTTCGAAAATGAAATTCTAGTTAGTTATTCAGGAACTGTCCCGAATTTATTTGCAGAAGGAAAAGGTGTAGTTGTAGAAGGTAGTCTAAGTGATAAAAATTTTTTTATTGCAAGTAGAATACTGGCTAAACACGATGAAAATTATATGCCACCAGAAATTAAAGAAATAATAGAAAAAAATGTTAAGTAGTATTGGAAATATTTTAGTTATTTTAGTTTTAACCTTAAGTTTTTTAATTATTTATAATGCCAGTCTTGATATAAAGTTTTCTAGTCAATCTATCAAAAAAAATATTTATAAATTAAGTTTATTTCAAACAACTTTCACAGTTTTGAGTTTTTTTACTCTAATAATTGGTTTTGTGATTTCAGATTTTTCACTTATTAATGTTTATGAGAATTCACATACCGCAAAACCATTTTTTTATAAAGTAGCTGGTACTTGGGGTAATCATGAGGGTAGCCTACTTTTATGGGTTAATATTTTAGTTATATTTTCCTATTTATTTTTAGTTTTTAATCATATCCACGATAAAAAATTTAGACTCTATACTCTAATTGTTCAAAATATTTTAATTTTAGGCTTTTTGTTTTTTTTATTATTAAATTCAAATCCTTTTAATTCTATTTATCCAATACCGCTTGAAGGTTTGGGATTAAATCCTATACTTCAAGATCCAGCATTAGCAATACACCCACCACTTCTTTATGTTGGATTTGTCGGTTGTTCAATTTTTTTCTCTGCTGCTATGGCCTCACTACTATCAGGCTATGGTGGAAAAATATTTGCTCAATCAATAAAAACTTGGGTTAAAATTTCCTGGTGTTTTCAAACACTTGGAATTATCGTAGGGTCTATTTGGGCATATTATGAGCTTGGATGGGGTGGTTTTTGGTTCTGGGATCCCGTTGAGAATGCTTCCCTTCTACCGTGGTTTGCTATTACAGCTTTAATGCATTCTCTTATTGTGCTCGAAAAAAGAAATACTCTTTACTCTTGGGTAATTATACTTTGTCTTTTAACATTTATTCTAAGCGTTACAGGGACATTTTTAGTTAGATCTGGAATTTTAAATTCAGTTCATACTTTTGCGAGTGACCCTTCCAGAGGAATATATATACTTTTATTTTTATCATTAATGATTTTTTCATCATTAATAATTTTTTTTACTAAATATAAAAAAGAGACTTATAACTTTAATCTAAAAAGTAGAGAGACTTTTATTTTAGTAAACAATTGGTTTATGGCTTTTTTCCTATTGACAGTTTTAATAGGCATGCTTTATCCAATTTTTCTTGACGTGTTAACTAATGTAAAAATTTCTGTTGGGCCTCCATTTTTTAATATTGTAATTATTCCTCTAGTCGTCCCGTTTTTATTTTTTATGGCTATCGGACCCAAATTTGGTTGGGTTAAATCTAGAAATAAATTTTTTTATAAATTTTTTTTTCTTATTTTAGGTGCGGTAATAATAAACATACTCATCTTTTATTTTTTTGGCAAATACAGTTTCTTGTCTAATTTAATTTTTATAGCAGCGATATTTTTAATTTTACAATCGTGTATAGATGTAAAAAAAATTATTAATAATAAAAATAAATTTGAATTACCGAGAGTTATTTCTCATTTAGGGTTTGGTTTACTTGTCTTTTTCATCGGTGTAAATTATCAATTTTCCCTTGAAGAAGATTTTAATTTAAAAGTTGGAGAGATCAAAAAAATAAATAACTATGAAGTCAATTTTCAAGACATTAAAATAAAAGATAATAAAAATTATAAAGCAGTAATTGGTATTTTTAAATTAACAAACTTTAAAAATAATTTAGTTCAATATCTAGAACCTGAAATTAGAATTTATTCTAACCCAGAAACTTTGACTTATGAAGCCGCCATAAAGACAAAAATTACTTCAGATCTATATTTAACAATGAGCAATGTATCTAGGTCGGACTATTACAATATTAAATTTCAAAATAAACCCTTTATGATTTGCATCTGGATTTCAGCTTTAATGATTTCACTTGGAGGGTTTGTACAATTAACTTTAAAAAAAAATGAAGATTAGCATCTCAAAGATTATTATTTTTATTTTTATAATTTTTTCACTTTTCATTTTTTGGCAAGGATTAAAAAAAAATAATAGTTATGACACCAAAAGTCTTATAGGTAGCAGAATTAGCAACTTTGAACTGATTGAAATAAATAACGATGATCAATATATCTCTGAGAAAGATTTAAAAAAAAATAAATTTACTCTAATTAACTTTTTTGCCTCATGGTGTTCACCGTGTAGAGCTGAACATAAATATCTTTTAAATCTATCAGGTAAAAATAAAAAAATTAAAATTATAGGTATTAATTTTAAAGATAAAAAAAAAAATGCTAATAACTTTTTGAAAGAACTCGGCAATCCATATAATTTTGTTGGAAGAGATTTAAAAGGTAGAAACTCGATATTATTTGGCATTTACGGAATTCCAGAATCTATATTAGTTGACAATAATTTAATTATAATTAAAAAAATTGTTGGACCGATAGATGAAACTCAATACGATGAAATCTTACAATTAATAAAATGAAAATAAAATTTTTTCTTTTTATTATCTGTGTGCTTATCACAACGTCCATTCACACAAGTGAAAACCAAATCAAGTTACTAGAAGTGTACAAAAATTTGAGGTGTTTAGTTTGCCAAGGGCAATCAATTGCCGATTCTAATTCAGATTTTGCAGCAACAATAAAACTTGTAGTGCAGGATCAACTTAACGAAGGAAAAACAGAAGCTGAAATATATAATTTTTTAATTAGTAAATATGGAGAGTGGATTGTGTACCAACCTAGTTTGAATAAAAACAATTTTTTACTTTGGTTTTTACCCTATTTAATTTTTGCGGTCGGTGGCTTAGTACTTTTTTTTATTATTCAAAAAAGCAGGCATAATAAGGATAATTGAATGTATACATTCTATTCCTAAGGTAGTATTTTTGAAAAAATGAAATTTACAGTTGTAGTGCTTATATCTATATTTTTTATGGGCAATAATCATGCTCTATCAGGACCATTAGAAATATTTGAAAGTGGCTTAGATAAAATTATAGGAAAACCTATAGATCGTGGTTTAGATAAGTTACGTGGGAAAAAAAAAGAAAATACTAATTTAAATAAAGAATCTAATTCAATCAAGAGCGTTGCTTGCACCAAAAATAACAATTTCCTTGAAGATGGATTAGATAAAGTTCTGGGTCCTGTAAATCGTGGTTTGGATAAATTATTTAAGATAGAAAAAAAATGTTTTAATCAAAAAGTAGTAAAAAAAAATACTAGTCCAAGTAAAAATTTTTCTTACAAGGAGGTCAAGCCTCAAAATATTTCAGTTTACACAGGACAATTTGATACAATAGACAAAGAAGGTGATGATAAAACTACTTTAGTGGGTTTAGAGCATAAAAATAAGGATTTATTCCGTGATACTTGGATAGGAAGGTTTTCACCTACCACCGGAGCTTTTGTCACAAAAAAAAGTTCAATCTATTTGTACACTGGTGTTGAAGCGGATTATAATTTAGGACCAATAAAAATATCACCAAGTTTTGCACCAGGGTATTATGAGGCAGGAGATGGAAAAAATTTAGGAAGTGCACTAGAATTTAAATCAGAAATAAAAATAGGTATAGATTTATTTAAAAATACCAACCTTGGTTACAGCTACAGTCACATCTCAAATAATGATTGGGGTGATGTCAACCCAGGTACAGACAATCAATCTATAACTCTTTCCAGAAAATTTTAATTACAGATGTCCATTAAAGACTGTTATAATATTGAAGATTTTAGAAAGTTAGCAAAAAAAAATTTACCATCTCCAATTTTTCATTATATTGATGGTGGAGCCGACGATGAAACCACATTAAAAAGAAATACTGCTTCATTTAACAAATGTGATTTAATTCCTAATATTTTAGCTAGCGTGGGTGAACCAGATCTCTCGGTCAATGTTTTTGGACAAAAAATTGATATGCCTTTATTCTTATCCCCAACTGCAATGCAACGTCTTTATCATCATGACGGAGACAAAGCATCTGCTAGAGCAGCTGAAAAGTTTGGAACTTTTTACAGCATGTCAACAATGGCAACTTCATCAATTGAAGAAATTTCAAATATTTCAGGAGGGCCAAAGTTATTTCAGCTTTATATACATAAAGACCAAGCACTTACTGATAATTTAATAGACAGATGTAAAAGTTCCGGGTTTAAGGGTTTGTGTTTGACCGTTGATACAGTTGTTGCAGGAAATAGAGAAAGAGATCATAGAACTGGTTTTACGACACCTCCAAAACTTACCCTAGAAAGTCTAATGAGTTTTGCCGCCCACCCAACATGGACTATAAACTATTTAACTCATGGAAAATTTGAATTAGCAAACGTTGCTCACTTTACT
Organism: uncultured Pelagibacteraceae bacterium; assembly: GCA_905620505.1. Classification (GTDB taxonomy): domain Bacteria; phylum Pseudomonadota; class Alphaproteobacteria; order Pelagibacterales; family Pelagibacteraceae; genus Pelagilacustribacter. The sequence goes on along the minus strand of CAJQTN010000014.1, from coordinate 16,137 downwards.
AAAAAAGGCTCAAGTATAGCAAAAGGAGTAATGGAATATATTAACGAACAATATGATCCAGCGATGAGTTGGAAGGATGCAGAATATTGTGTGAAGCGTTGGAAAGGTCCATTTGCATTGAAAGGTTTGATGTCGGTTGAAGACGCAAAGAAGGCAGTGGATATTGGTGCTTCCGCAATAATGCTTTCAAACCATGGTGGTAGACAGTTAGATGGTTCGCGCTCACCTTTTGATCAGTTACCTGCAATTGTTGATGCTGTTGGTGGAAAAATTGAAATTATTGTAGATGGTGGAATTAGAAGAGGTACACACGTTCTAAAAGCTTTAGCCATGGGTGCAACAGCATGTAGTTTTGGAAAAGGTTTTTTATTCGCTTTAAGTGCTGGGGGGCAAAAAGGAGTAGAAATGGTTTTACAAAGAATGAAAGATGAAATTAGAAGAGATATGATTTTAATGGGTTGTAAGAGCATAAAAGACTTAAACCCAAGTAAAATTATTTATAGATAAATATTGTGGCAACGTTACCTGTGTTAAAGAAAAGTAAATTTCAATAACGTAAGAAATATTCAATAAATTAAAAATGAAATTAGCAAAAAATTTAGAAAAACTGGGTACAGAATCAGCTTTTAGCATATTAGCTGAAGCTAAAAAACTTGAAGCTCAAGGAAAAGAAATGATACACCTTGGTTTGGGTCAACCCGATTTTAAAACTCCACAACATATTGTTGATGCAGCAAAAAAAGCCTTAGATGATGGTCATCATGGTTATGTTTTATCCAATGGTATTTTAGAATGTAGACAAGCCGTGACAAGAAAAATAAAAAAACTTTACAATAAAGATATAGATCCAGAGAGAATTTTAATAATGCCAGGTGGAAAACCTACTATGTTTTATGCAATCTCAATATTTGGCGAAGAAGGTGCTGAAATAATTCATCCTACACCTGGATTTCCTATTTACGAATCTATGATTAATTATTCAGGCTCAAAAGCAGTACCTTATGATTTAACACAAGATAAAGATTTAAAATTTGATCCAGAAAAAATTTTATCATTAATCACGGATAAAACTAGATTATTAATATTGATTAACCCTAATAATCCAACAGGAAGTTTTGTAGAAAAACCAGCGATAGACTTTTTAGCAGAAGGACTTAAAAAACATCCACATGTTGCCATTTTAAGTGATGAAATTTATAGCCGTCAAATTTATGACAGTAAAGAAATGCCAACATTTTTAAATTATCCAGATTTACAAGACAGGCTAATAATTCTAGATGGATGGAGTAAAGCTTATGCCATGACTGGTTGGAGAATGGGCTGGAGTGTTTGGCCAGAAAAATTAATTCCGCACGTAAATAAATTAATTATTAATAGTATATCGTGTGTCAATGCACCTTCTCAATTTGCAGGTATAGCTGCTTTAGATGGTTCAGACCAGCCTATTGTCGATATGATGAAAGAATTTGATGTAAGGCGTAAACTCATACACGCTGGTCTAAATAATCTACCAGGTGTCGAATGCAGTATGCCAGGGGGAGCTTTTTATGCATTTCCTAAAGTAATAGGTACTGGAATGAATGGCTCTGAATTTTCAAAAAAATGTATGCACGAAGCTGGAGTGGCAATCGTTCCCGGTACTGCTTTTGGGAAAACCTCAATTGATTATGTAAGATTTAGCTTTGCTGCTTCGAAGGAAAACATTGAAAAGGCACTTGGAAAAATCCAAAAAATGCTTGGATGAGTGCTGTTGTGCTTTGACCTAAAGCTTTAAAAATTATAGGATTGTAAAATGACAAGTCTCCAAATGCCTAAAGTCGATAAATCAATTTTATCTAACAAAGATAAAATTATTTTAGACTTAAATAAAATTCTAAAAAGTGAGAATGTTCTTTCACACGAAGATGAGATTAGACCGTATGAAACTGACGCTCTTGCAGCGTACAAACAAAAACCCTTGCTAGTCGTTTTACCAGAAACAGTTGAGCAGGTGAGTGACATTCTCAAGTACTGTAACAAAAATAAAATTAAGGTTGTGCCAAGAGGAGCCGGTACCGGTTTGTCGGGAGGTGCACTTCCTTTAGCGGATTGTGTTTTATTAGGTATGGGAAAATTTAATAAAATATTAGAAATAGATTATCAAAATAAATGTGTAGTTTTGCAACCATGCGTTACTAATTTAGCAATTACAAATGCTGTACAGGATAAAAAATTTTATTATGCTCCAGATCCATCAAGTCAAATAGCATGTTCAATTGGCGGAAATGTTGCTGAAAATTCTGGTGGTGTGCATTCTTTAAAATATGGAGCAACTACGAACAATTTATTAGGCATTCAAGTTGTATTAATGGACGGAACTGTAACAAGATTTGGAGGAAAAACTTTAGACTCTGAAGGCTATGACTTACTTGGATTAATGACAGGATCTGAGGGGTTACTAGCAGTAATTACTGAGGTAACAGTTAAAATTTTAAAAAAACCCGAAGTGGCAAAAGCAGCTCTTATAGGTTTCTCAAGTATAGAAGACGCCGGACAGTGCGTATCTGAAATAATTGCAAAAGGAATAATACCCGCTGGTATGGAAATTATGGATAAAGCTTTAACTAAAGCAACAAATGAATACTCAAAAGCAGGTTATCCCGTCGACGCGGAAGCTATGATGATCGTTGAACTCGATGGTACAGAGACCGAAGTTTCAGAACTTATCAAAAGAGTTGAAGATATTGCTAAAAAAAATAAATGTTCAAGTATAAAAATTAATAAATCAGAAGAAGAAAGGCTAAAGTTTTGGGCCGGCAGAAAAGCTGCCTTTCCTGCTTGTGGTGACTTAGCCCCAGATTATATGTGTATGGATGGATCAATACCAAGAGGAAAACTTGCAGAAGTTTTAAAAGAGATTCAAACGCTTTCAAAAAAATATGAATTACCAGTGGCAAATGCATTTCATGCTGGCGATGGAAATCTTCATCCATTAATTATGTTTAACGCTAACGATCCAGAACAACTAAGAAAAACGGAAGAGTTTGGCTCAGAAATATTAAAGTACTGCGTTAAAGTCGGAGGAGCACTAACGGGTGAACATGGGGTAGGTATAGAAAAAAGAGAATTAATGTGTGAAGCTTTTAACAATACAGACATTAAGCAACAAATTGATATTAAGGTAGCGCTTGACCCAAATTCATTGCTTAACCCTGGAAAGGTTTATCCTATATTAAGAAAATGTGCAGAAGAAGGAAGGGTTCATGTCCATGGAGGAAAAACAAAATTCCCAGACATTCCAAGATTTTAGTTCATCAGTTCTAAAACCCGACAAAGAAGAAACAATAGCTGAAGTTATAAAGCATTGTTATAAAAAAAATATTCCATTAGAAATCTGCGGTTTAGGTTCAAAAAAAAATATTGGAAGAAACTTTCAATCTCAAAAAACTATAGATCTCTCTAATTATTCGGGTATTATTAAGTATGAGCCAGAAGAGCTTTACATAAAAGTAAAATCAGGCACTCCAATTCAAGAAATTAAAAAAGCATTAGAAAAAAAAAACCAACACTTAGCTTTTGAACCTACAGATTTTGGACCATTGTTTAACGGGCAAACTAACGAAGGAACAATAGGAGGTGTACTCTCGTGTAATTTTTCTGGGCCTAGAAGATTTAAAGTCGGGAGCGCTAGAGATCATATTTTAGGGTTCAGAGGAGTAAATGGAAGAGGTGAGATTATTAAATCTGGAGGAACAGTAGTTAAAAATGTAACTGGGTATGATTTAAGCAAAGTGATTACTGGATCTTTTGGAACTTTAAGCGTGTTTACTGAAATATCAATTAAAGTTTTACCTAAACCTGACTTAACCAAAACTTTGATTATAAGTAATCCTCATTTAAAAAAAGGATTAGAATATCTTGGTGTCGCACTATCTTCATCATGTGACCCGTCAGGAGCTGTATTTTATCCAGAAATTTTTCAAGATAAATTTACATTTAACGACCTAACAACAAAAGGACCGATTACGGCAATAAGAATAGAAGGATCAAAACTTTCTATTGACGAAAGAATTAAACAATTAATTAATGAGCTTACCGTTGATAAGAAAGAAATATCAATTTTAGATCCTGAACAATCTAATATTTTTTGGGAAAAAACAAAATCTTTGAACGTTTTTTCAAATCTAAAAAATAACTTACTTAGAATAATTGTACCTAGAAGTGAAGCATTTGACCTAATCAATAAACTCAAAATTCATAGTGTAAATTATTTTATTGATTGGGGAGGAAATCTAGTTTGGTTACAATTAGATCAATTAAACTCGAGCATCTTAAAAGAAATCAAAACTATAGTGAAAAATTTAGGTGGTTATTTAACAGTTATTAAGGTCGATGAAAGCTTAAAGTCTTCAATTGATATTTTTACAATTGATGATGTTAAATATAAGATATCTGAAAAGATTAAAAAAAGCTTTGATCCTAAGAGAATTTTAAATCCAGGTAAAATGTATACAGGAATATAATGCAGACAACTTTCTCCTCAGAACAACTAAAAAATAAAAATAATAAATCTACAGAAGAAATTGTGCGTAAGTGTGTTCATTGCGGGATGTGTAACGCTACATGTCCAACTTATCAAATTCTAGGTGATGAGTTAGACGGCCCAAGAGGTAGAATTTATCTAATCAAAGATATGCTTGAAAATAATAAACCAGGTAATGAGAAAATAGCTAAGCATCTCGATAGATGCTTATCTTGTTACGGGTGCATGACTACCTGCCCTTCTGGAGTTAATTATATGCATTTAATTGATCATGGTAGAAATCATCTGGAAAAAACGTACAAGAGGCCGATAATTCAAAGAATTTTTAGAAGTTTTTTATCATTAACTTTGCCTAACCCAAAAATATTTAAAATTTTAAGTATTTTAGTTAATATCGTAAGACCATTAAGTATTATTTTTCCAGAGTTTATTAAAAACTCTATGAAATTAATGCCATCTAAACTTCCAAAAAAAACCTTAAAACCACAAAAAATCTATTCTGTTACAAAAAAAAAACTAGTAGCTAGAGTAGCTTTGCTTACGGGTTGTGTACAGAGAGTAGTCTCTCCCGAAATAAACGAGTCAACAATTCGTTTACTTAACAGACACCATGTTGAAGTTATTGTGTTACCTGAGATAAATTGTTGCGGGTCATTAGACCACCATATGGGTAAAGAAAAAGTGGCTCACGAATTGTTTAAAAAAAATATTAATCTTTGGTATGACGAATATTTAAATAGGGGATTAACAGCAATTATTAGCAACACATCTGGCTGTGGCACTACATTAAAAGATTATGGATTTATTTTTAGAGACGATAAAGAAATGAAAAAAAAAGCAAAAAAAATTTCAGAATTAACTAAAGATATCAGTGAATTTTTGGATAAAGATATTAAACTAAATTTTAATAAAAATGAAAAGACCTACAAAATAGCTTATCACTCACCTTGTTCAATGCAGCATGGTCAAAATGTTCACCAACAACCTATAAACTTAATTAAAAAGACGGGTAACAAAGTACTGGATGTTCCAGAAGGTCATGTATGCTGTGGATCTGCTGGTACTTATAACATTCTTCAACAAAAGATTGCTAATACATTATTAAAAAACAAAGTTAAAAACATTGAAAAAGTTGAGCCAGATTTTATTTCGACAGGAAATATTGGTTGTATGAGTCAAATCTCTAGTGGTACAAATATACCTATCGTTCATACGGTTGAAATTATTGATTGGTTCACAGGCGGACCAAAGCCTAATAAGTTGAAAAGTTTATGAAGAAAAAAATATTAGTTACGAGAAAACTTCTGATAGAAAATGAAGAAAAGTTAAAAGAAATTTTTGATGTTAAATTAAACAGTAAAGATGAATTGTACACCTCTGATGAAATATTAGAACAGTCAAAAGATTGTGATGGAATTTTAAGCGCGATTACAGATCAGTTTAATAAAAATTTAGTAGAAAGATTATCGCCTTCAATTAAAATAATTGCTAATTTTGCAGTAGGCTTTGGTAATATTGACATTAATGCTGCGGCAAAAAAAAATATAGTTGTTACAAATACGCCCGAAGTACTAGACGATTCTACTGCAGATATTTCAATATTATTACTTTTAGGAGCATCTAGAAAAGTTTTAGAAGCAAGAAGAGCTGCCGAACTTCAAAACTGGAAGTGGTCCGCGGATTTTATGTTAGGCAAACAAATGTCAAATAAAAGGTTAGGTATATTAGGCATGGGCAGAATAGGTAGAGCTGTCGCTAAAAGAGCCAGAGGATTTAATATGGAAATTCATTATCATAATAGAAGTCAACTTTCTAAAGATCTTGAGGAAGGAGCTATTTACCATAAAACAGTTAAAGATTTATTTAATTGTAGTGATTTTTTATCCATTAACTGTCCAGCTACAAAAGAAACAAATAAAATAATTAACAAAGAAACAATAGCGTTTCTTCCGGACAATGTTGTTATTGGAAACGCTGCTAGAGGTGATGTTGTGGATGATGAAGCAATGATAGAAGCACTTAAATCAGAAAAAGTTTTTGCATTCGGTTTAGATGTTTACAATGGGGAACCAAAAATTCACCCTGAATACCTAAAATTAAATAATATTTTTTTACTACCTCATTTAGGTAGTGCAACTAAAAGAACTCGTTGGGATATGGCGTATAGAGCTACGCAAAATTTAGAAGATTTTTTTAGCAAAGGTAAAGCAAAAGACAAAGTAAATTAATACAACCTATAAATGTATTAGCAAAAATACTTAAATAAAATCAAAGAATATAAGCGGTCACTTTAGGGGTATGAAAAATCTATTTTATAGAGACTCTATCTTTTTTTTATGCTTAAATTCTTAACGTTAAACATATGTTAATAAAAAAAAAGGAGACAAAATATGTCTAAAAAAGAAAAAACGCCAAAAGGAATTAAAACTCCTTCAAGACGTAAATTCTTTAAAGTAGCTGCAGCAACGGGTGCAGCAGCAGCAGCTTCAGTTGCAATGCCTAATATCGCATTCGGAGCTCCTATGACTTTAAAGATGCAAGCAGCTTGGCCTTCGGGAGCTAATATATTTTTCGAAATGGCAGGCGACTATGCAAAAATGGTAGGCGAAATGTCTGGTGGAGAACTTAAGATTGATCTTCAACCAGTTGGCGCTATTGTAAAAACTTCAGAAATTGGACAAGCAGTAAGTTCTGGCGTAGTTGATATGGGTCACTGGGTGACAGCATATTGGTACGGTAAAAATGCTGCCGCTTCACTTTTCGGAACTGGACCTTCGTATGGAATGTCGTCTCAAGAAGTAATGGGATGGATGGAATACGGTGGAGGTAGAAAACTTTATGATGAAACTCTAGCGAAAGTTGGATTTGATTACGTAGGGTTCTTTCATATGCCTATGCCAGCTCAGCCTTTCGGTTGGTTCAAAAAGAACGTAACTAAAGTATCTGATGTTAAAGGAATGAAATATAGAACAGTTGGTCTAGCGACTAACGTTTTAACAGCTATGGGAATGGTTGTAAGACAACTTCCAGGTGGAGAAATTCAACCAGCGATGAAAACTGGTTTGATCGACGCTGCGGAATTTAACAACCCAACATCTGACTCACAGTTTGGTATGCAAGATGTTTCTAAGCATTATCACTTAGGAAGCTTTCACCAATCTCAGGAGATGTTCGAAATACCTGTAAACAAAAAAACATACAACAATCTGTCACCTGCTCATCAAGCGATTCTAAAGAATGCTGCTTATGCTGCTAACACTGATAACTATTTTAAAGCGTTAGTAAGATATTCAGCTGATTTAGCTAAGTTGATGAATGAACATAAAGTAAATGTTTATCAAACATCTGACGAAATTTTATCTGAGCAATTAAAAGCTTGGGATAAAGTAATAGGTGATTTTAATAAGAAAGATCCTTTCTTTAAAAAAATCATAGACTCACAAAAAACATACGCTAAGAGAGTAATGAAGTACTTGCTGATGAATCAGCCAAATTACAAATTAGCTTATGAAAATGAGTTCGGCAATATCAATAAAGTTAAAATTTAATTAACTTTAGAAAAAATTAAAAGGGGGCATATACAGCCCCCTTTTTTTTTATAGGATTTAATAAAAAACTGGGTTAACTTAAAATTGCTAATGAGATATTATATACATTTTGCAGATCATCTAAGCACAGCAGTAGGAAAAGCCTTTTCATGGTGCATTGTAGTATTAATGCTTGGCACTTGTTACGAGGTAGTTATGGCTTATGCATTTAATGCACCCACACTTTGGAATTTTGATTTTAGCATGCAGATGTATGGAGCAATTTTTATGATGGCTGGAGCTTACACTCTATCCACAGAAGCTCACGTTAGAGGAGATGTTATTTACAGACTGTTTAAACCACGTACACAAGGATATATTGATTTTGTTTTATATTTTATATTCTTTTTTCCAGGCGTTTTAGCTTTAGCTTTTTATGGTTTCGATTATGCGGCCTTAGCTTGGAAAATAAAAGAAACAAGTTGGAGTAGTCCAGCACAAATTCAAATTTACATGGTGAAATCTATGATACCTGCAGCGGGTGTTTTATTAACCATTCAAGGAATTAGTGAAGTTTTTAGATGCGTTATTTGTATTCAAACAGGTCACTGGCCAGCAAGATTAGTTGTTGCGGAAGAAACAGAAAAAATTTTGATGAGAACAGCTCAAGACGAGGATCAAAAAGATGTTATCTAGTTTATTTACTTTAACGAATCCAGAAATAGCTATCATGATGATGGGAATATTTCTCATGGCAGTTTTATTGGGATTCCCGATAGCTTTTACCTTAATGGCTATGGGCGTTGGTTTTGGATACTACGCTTATTTTGATCCTGCAAGAATGGATCACTTATTTGACAACAGGATATTTTCCTTATTTGTTCAAAATACCTATACAGTTATGGATAATAACGTGCTCACCGCCGTTCCCTTATTTTTATTTATGGGTTATCTCGTAGAAAGAGCTGGAATAGTTTCAAGATTATTTTTTGCTATAAGATTAGCTTCACATAAATTACCAGCTTCAATGGCTGTAGCAGCTTTAATTACCTGTACTTTATTTTCAACAGCTACCGGAATAATTGGTGCAGTAGTAACACTAATGGGATTACTAGCTTGGCCAGCTATGGTCAAAGCTGGTTATGATAAAAAATTTGCTTCAGGAATAATTTGTGCCGGTGGTTGCTTAGGAATATTAATTCCACCTAGCATTATGTTAATTGTGTATTCTGTAATTGCTCAATTATCTCCTTTGAGATTATTTGCAGCCGCTATATTTCCTGGATTGTTACTTGCTAGTTTATATATATCGTATGCAGTTATTAGAGCTATGATAGATCCATCTATTGCCCCAAAACCTAGGGCAGAAGAAATTCCTCCAAGAGCTGAAATTTTAAAAGAAGTTTTTGTTTCTTTCTTACCTTTATTTGCATTGATCATGCTAGTGCTTGGAACAATTTTAGGTGGCTTCGCAACTCCTGCTGAAGCAGCCGCAGTTGGTGCATTTGGATCAATAGTACTTTCTTATTTCTACAAAACTCTTAAATGGAAAGCCTTTAAAGAATCAGTTTTTTTAACAGCTAAGACTACCGCAATGATAATGTGGCTGTTTATAGGTTCTTGGACTTTTGCATCGGTATTTTCTTATCTAGGTGGACATGAAGTGTTTGAACACTTTTTTAAATCAATGGATTTAGCACCTTGGCAATTTTTAGTTATTACACAGCTAATTATTTTTTTATTAGGCTGGCCTTTAGAATGGACAGAAATTTTAATTATTTTTGTTCCAATATTTTTACCGTTATTATCTATATACGGAATAAATCCTTATTTCTTTGCAATGCTAATTGCATTAAACTTACAAACTTCTTTTTTAACCCCTCCAATGGCCATGTCAGCGTACTATTTAAAAGGCGTTCAATCTAAGAATGTCGAACTGATGGAAATATTCGCAGGAATTATGCCATTCCTAGGAATTGTCATTTTTGCAATGTTTTTAATGTACATGTTTCCAGGTATAGCTCTTTGGTTACCAGACGTATTGTTCGCAAATTAAAAAAAATGATAGATATTTTTTCAATATCAACTAATGAATTAGTCGCTAAAATGAGAAGTGGAGACATCTCAAGTGTCGAAGTATGTAAAGCTTATTTAGATAGAATAAAAAAATATGAGAAAGATGTTAAAGCTTGGTCGTTCTTAGACAAAAAAAATCTTTTAGAAAAAGCAGAAGAAGCAGATGAATATCGAAAATCTGGAAAACCTTTAGGCCCGCTACATGGCTTACCAATAGGTGTAAAAGATATCATAGCGACTTATGATATGCCGACTGAATGTGGTAGCGTTTTAAGAAAAGGTATTTCTGGTGCAGCAGATGCAGAAGTGGTTAATTTAATTAAAGGTGCTGGAGCAATCGTTATGGGAAAAACTGTGACAACAGAGTTTGCTTATTTTGATCCAGGTAAAACTACAAATCCTCATGATTATACACGGACACCAGGAGGGTCTTCAAGTGGATCTGCTGCTGTCGTTGCAGCTCACATGGCACCACTAGCTATTGGAACGCAAACTAATGGTTCTGTTACAAGACCAGCTTCTTACTGTGGTATCGTTGGTTACAAACCGTCCTTCGGATTAATTTCACGAACAGGAATTTTAAAACAATCTTTAAAACTAGATCAAGTAGGTGTATTCGGAAAAACAGTGGAAGATGTGGCTCTACTTGCTAAAATACTAATTAAAAAAGATATTTTAGATGATGATACAATTCATTATGCAGCTGACGAAATGTTAGAAGTTTGTAAAAAAGGGCTTATTTTTGAACCAAAATTTATATTTTATAAAACTTCTAGTTGGAAAAAAATTAGTAAGGAATCTCAAAAAGCTTTTGAGTTTTTATTAAAAGAATTTAAAAATAACATAGTAGTATTTGATGAACCTTCCTATTTTAAAGATATTCCAAAGTACCATCAAATTATTCATGAAACAGATATGGCAAATAGTTTTCAAGATTTTTATAAAAAATCAAAAAAGAAAATGGGTAAAAAATTAGTTGAAGCTATCGAGAGAGGCCTGAAATACTCAGCTAAAGAATATGTTGATGCTGTTGATTTTATGAAACAAAGTTACAAATCCTACGGTGAAGTTTTTGAAGATTACTATGGTGTTATAACACCAGCTTCGACTGGTGTTGCAGATAAAGGTCTATTATCTACAGGCAGCCCAGAGCTTAGTACAATATGGACTTATATGGGTTTACCAACAATCTCTCTTCCTTTACTTAGTGGAGAAAATAATCTACCATTAGGAGTTCAATTAGTTGGTGATAAGCTTGATGATTTAAGATTTTTAGCGTCAGCAAACTGGTTGGAAAAAAATTGCAAGGAAAAAAATGATTAATAAATTAACAATGTTATTCGCAGTTGTTATGGCAATATTTTTTCTAGGCGGATTAGCAACCACTTTAACTAGATCTATGATGATCGGTTTTTATGATGTATTGCCAGTTTATATTTTTATGGGCATAGCAATTGGAATGATGTTATACGAAGCGTATATAGCGACAAAATAGCAAACCAAACCAACATTGAAAACGTCAAAAAACAGCTATCTTCCTTATATTTTATTATTAATACAGCCAGCATTTATGGCTAGTAATTTAGTTGTGGCTAGAGGAGGTGTTGAGTATGTACCTCCAATCTCATTAGCTTTTTGGAGGTGGTTTTTTGTTTTTTTAATATTGTTACCTTTTAATTATCAAATAATTTTTAAAAATATTAAATATTTTAAAAAAGAATATAAAAGATTATTTTTTTTGGGCATAATGGGATGTGGTGTTTGTGGGGCATTTCCTTTTATGGCTGGAACAACAACAACAGTAGCTAATATGGGTATTATTTATACCTCTTCTCCTATTTTTATAATATTAATTTCTTCTTATTTTTACAAAGAACAACTAAATATGTTTCAGTTTTTAGGACTAGCATTATGTTTCGCTGGTGTTATTTCAATTATCGCTAAAGGCGATATTAATTTATTAGTTGGTTTAAAATTTACTACAGGTGATTTATGGATGTTAGGTGCTGCAGTTGGTTGGGCTTTATATGCCGTACTTTTACTAAATTGGGAAAGTGAATTTAGTTTATTTTCAAGATTTACCATTATTGCTTTTTTTGGAGCAATATCTTTATTACCTTTCTCTTTAATTGAAAATTATTTTATACAACCTGTAATATTCAATAACGACTTTTATTTTTGGACAATATTTGCAGCTATTTCACCTGGCATAATAGCTTTCTCACTCTATGCTCAGGCACAAAAATATCTAGGCGCATCTATTACAGGATTTACTTTATATCTTTTTACAGTCTATGGAGCCTTTTACGGCATTGTCATTTTTGGAGAACAGTTAGAAAGTTATCATTATTACGGAGCAGCTCTAGTTTTTGCAGGAATGTTTTTAGTTAGAAAAAAAACTAATTAACTTAATTGAAAAAGACTTTTGGCAAAATATTCAGCATTAAAAGGATGTAGATCAGTTTCCTTTTCTCCCATACCCACAGCCAAGATTGGTAATTTATATTTCCTACAAATAGCTAAAACAATTCCACCCTTAGCGGTTGTATCCAGTTTAGTAATAATCAGACCTGTTATTTTTTGTACTTTACTAAATTCCTCTATTTGATTTAAGGCATTTTGTCCTGTGGTTGCATCTAAAACTAAAATAGTTTCGTTAGGATAGGTGTCGTCTATTTTTTTTAACACATTAAATATTTTTTTATACTCATCCATTAAATTTTTTTTATTTTGCATTCTTCCGGCGGTGTCTATTAGAGCTATATCGATGTTTTTTTCTTTAGCATAAGCTGCCGTTTTAAATGCCACTGAGGCTGGATCACTACCTGTTTCTGACTTAATAATATTTACATTTATTTTTTTGGACCAAAGTTCTAGTTGCTCAATAGCCGCTGCTCTAAAAGTATCGGCAGCACCAAAAATTATAGATTTTTTATGATCTTTAAAAAATTTACCAAGTTTACCAATCGTAGTTGTTTTACCAACACCATTTACACCAGATACAACGATCACTATTGGTTTGTTGGAATTTAAAGAAAGCAAATCTCTTTGGCAAGGAATCAATGTTTCAGAAACTTTAGTTGCTAAAATATTAATAATTTGACTCAAGTCTGTTAAGTCTTTGTCAACTTTTAACTTTTCAAACTCTTTTTTTAGTTCAGCTGCACTTTCAACACCTACATCTGCACTTATTAGAAGTTCTTCAAACTGAGATAAAATCGAGTCTTCTATATTTTTTTTTGAAAAAATATCTTTAATGCCTTTAGAAAAATTTAACGAACTTAGGCTAAGGCCTGTTTTGAACTTATCAAATAAACTCATTTTAAATTTCAAGTTTAGTATGTCTTATGTCTGAAACTGGACCAGTCATAGAAATATTTAGACTGTCATCTATTTTTATATTTAAACTTCCTTCTTTAAATTTAATATTGATATCATTTTCAGTTAGTTTTTTGATTGATGATGCAACAGCCGTAGCACAAGCAGCAGTACCGCATGCTTTTGTTAATCCAGCACCACGTTCCCAAACATTTACTGTGATATTATTTTTATCATTCACTTGTGCAAATGTAACGTTAATTTTTTCTGGAAATAGTTCATGATTTTCAATTTTAGGACCTAATACTTTAAGGTCATATTCAAAACAATCCTTAACAAAAAAAATTATATGTGGATTTCCCACGTTTAGGCAAAATCCATCAGTAAATATTTTATCATCAATATTTAAAGTTATATTACTGTGATCTAATTTTTTTATTAATGGAATTTTATTCCAATCAAATACAGGTTTTCCCATCTCAAGTTGGACATCAGAATCTCTTATAATCTTTGCATCAAGGAATCTATTTCTTGTTTTTAATTTAATTATTTTCGTGTTTAAATCTTTGCTTAAAAAGTAAGCTATACATCTGCTTCCATTTCCACATGCACTTATCTCGCTACCATCTGAATTGAAAATAGTGATTGGAAAAGCTTTATCAATTTCTTTTTCAATAAAAATTATTTGGTCAAACTCAATATTACGATGAAAAGAAACCCTATTGCCTAGTTCAATTATTTTTTCTTTAGATATATTTATTGATTTTATTCTTCTATCAACAATAATAAAGTTGTTACCTAAACCATCCATTCTAAAAGCGTTAATCACTGACATAATATAAGATTAGTATAATTATTCGTTGACTTTTAAAACCCCAAATTGTAGTTTCAGCAACTTTCCGCAAACACACATGTTTTTGCGGTGCTCTTAGAAATAAGAGGATCGACACTAGTCAGCGAAGGTTCGCCCACTAGTGCGCTTGGTGTTGTGTGATTATAAAATGTTTGAAAATTTAACAAATAAATTAGAGGCTATATTCTCTAAGCTCAAAAAATCTCCCTCTTTAAATGAAGAGCAAGTTGATACAGGCTTGAAAGAAATACGTTTAGCTTTATTAGAGGCTGATGTAGCACTTTCAGTAACTAAAGAATTTATTGAAAAAATTAGACTAAAAGCTCTTGGACAAGAAATTTTAAGATCAATTTCTCCAGGGCACATGATAGTTAAAATAGTTTATGATGAGCTAGTAAATTTTCTAGGAGAAAAAAATCAAGAACTTAATTTTAATTCTACGCCCCCGGCTTCTATACTCTTAGTAGGCTTGCAAGGATCAGGAAAAACAACAAGCGCAGCAAAACTAGCAAAGCTAGTAGAGCAAAAACACAATAAAAAAGTTATGCTAGTTAGTTTGGATGTTTATCGACCGGCCGCACAAGAACAATTAAAAATTTTAGCTGAAGCAAATGAAATAAATCATTTACCGATAATTAATGGACAACAACCTTTGGACATAACGAAAAGAGCATTAACCGTAGCAACACTTAATGGCTCGGATGTAATTATTTTTGACACTGCAGGACGAACACAAGTGGATCTTATGATGATGAATGAAATCAAACAAATCAAAGCACTTGTAAAACCAACCGAAACTATTTTAGTTGCAGACTCTTTAACCGGTCAAATCGCAGCTAACATTGCAAGGGAATTTGATAACATAGTTGATGTCTCTAGCATTATTCTTACTAGAATAGACGGGGATGGACGTGGTGGAGCAGCTCTAAGCATGAAGCACATTACAAATAAGCCGATTAAATACATTGGTGTTGGTGAAAAAATTGACGACTTAGAATTATTTTATCCTGAAAGAATAGCTAATCGAATTCTTGGAATGGGTGATGTTGTAACTCTTGTTGAGAAAGCATCTCAAGGCTTAGATGAAGAAAAATTAAAGAAGACGGAGGAGCAATTTAAAAAAGGATTATTTACTTTAGATGATTATCTTTCTCAACTCAGACAAATGAAAAAAATGGGAGGAATGGAAGGAGTATTATCTCTTTTACCTGGTGTTAGTAAAATTAAAGAAAAAATGAATAATGCTTCAATCGACGAAAAAATTATTAGTACAAATGAAGCTATAATTCTCTCAATGACAAAAAAAGAAAGAGAAGACCCAAAAGCAATCAATGGCTCAAGAAAAAAAAGAATAGCTACCGGAGCTGGTGCCGATGTTTCAACAATCAATAAGTTGTTAAAACAGTATAAAATGATGACAGAAATGATGAAAAAAATGTCAAAAGGTAAAATGAACCCAAATCCATCTGGAGCTATTCCAGATGAATTATTGAATCAATTAAAACTAAAATGAAAGGAAACAAATGTTAAAAATAAGACTATCAATAGGTGGTGTTAGGAAAAGACCCATTTATAAAATTGTGATCGCAGACAGTAGAGCCCCAAGAGACGGGAAGTTTATAGAAAAAATAGGATCTTTTAATCCTCTTCTTCCTAAAGATAAAAAGGAAAGAATTTCAGTTGAAGCCGAGCGAGTTAAATACTGGATGAGCAAAGGTGCAAAACCAACATTAAGAGTTTCAAGAATTTTAGGTGAAGCTCAAATCATGCCAATGCCAAAAGCAGGAAATAACCCTTTAAAAGCAGTCCCTAAAAAAGACAGAAAAAAAGCTGGTGACAAA
>CAJQTN010000013.1 GCA_905620505.1 uncultured Pelagibacteraceae bacterium | reverse complement strand
CTCCGCATCCACAACGTTCGGTTTCATTAGGATTTTTAAATACAAATTGAGAAGAAAAATTTTCTTTTTTATAATCCATTTCTGTTCCTAATAAATACATAATAGCATTTGGATCTATTAAAACTTTAACTCCTTTGTCTTCAACAACTTCTTCGTTAGGTTTAATTTCTTTGGCATATTCCATGATATACGACATACCTGCGCAACCACCAGATTGAACTCCTACTCTAACTCCTATAGTCGAATTATCAGCGTTAGACATAATTTCTTTTATTCTATTCGCGGCATTATCGCTTAATTTAATTACTTGTGTCATAAATTTAATTCCAATTTAGCGGCTTCAGTCATCTTATCTTTACTCCAAGGTGGGTCCCAGACTAATTTAAGATCAACGTCAGTTACACCTGCTATTTTCATTATATTCTCTTTAACATTATTTGGCAAACTCTCTGCAACTGGACAATTAGGGCTTGTAAGTGTCATTTCTACACTAACTTTATTTTTTTCATCGACTTCCACTTTATAAATTAAACCTAATTCATATATATTGACTGGTATTTCAGGGTCATAAATTTTCTTAATTTCTAAAATTATTTTTTCTTTTAATTCATCCATAAATAGTTAGTTATTTTTTTTATCTAAAGCAGATAGAAATGTATGCCATACCATTGTGGCGCATTTAACTCTCATTGGAAACTGTTGAACGCCAGATAGGGATGTAATTGTTGTTATTTGATCTTCTGTTAGGCTATTGACAGTAATTTTTGTTTTATTTTTAACCATACTCAAGAAATCTTCACTAACTTTTTTTGTAAAAGACAGATCCTTACCTTTGAGAGTCTCTGTAAGTATTGAGGCAGAAGCAAGTGAAATAGCACAACCTTCTCCTTCAAAACTTATGTCTATAACTTTTTTTTCACTGTCTAGTCTTAAGTAAACATGAACTTTATCTCCGCACAAAGGATTGTGAGCTTGAGCGTCATGGCTATATTCGTCACATTTTCCTTTATTCCTAGGACTCTTGCCGTGATCTAAAATAATTTCTTGGTATAATTCTTTAAGTTCCATTTAAGTCTTAAATATTTTTTTACAGTTATCGATAGCCTTGCATAAAATATCTATATCTTCTTTAGTGTTATAAACACCAATAGAGGCTCTAGCTGTTGCTGCAATTCCTAATTTGTCATGCAATATTTGACAACAATGATGTCCTGCTCTTATAGCAACACCTTCGTCATCTAAAATTGTTGCTATATCATGGGGGTGAATACCCTCGATGGTAAAGCATAAAACAGATCCTCTATTCTCGGGACTGCCAATTATATTTACTGAATTATTTTTTTTTAGTTTTTCAAAACCATACTCTAAAACTTTATTTTCATGAGCAGCAATGTTTTTTATACCCAATTTTTCAATAAAATTTATTGCCTCTGCAAAGGCAACTACTTCTGCTGTTTGCATGGTGCCAGCTTCAAATTTTGTTGGTGCATCAGCAAAGGTGATACTGTCTTTTTTAACATCGTCTATCATCCCTCCACCACCTTGATAAGGGGGCAGATCATCTAGCCATTTTTTTTTTGCATAAAGCACTCCTAAGCCATTAGGTCCATACATTTTATGGCATGAGACTACGTAGAAATCACAACCAAGATCCTGCATATCTATATGCATATGGGGGGCTCCTTGAGTTCCATCAACTAAAACTGGAATATTTTTTTCTTTGGCCATATCAACAATTTTTTTAATTGGCATTACAGCACCTGTTACATTTGAAATATGTGTTATAGCAATAATTTTTGTTTTATTTGAGATAAGTTTTTTTATTTCATCAATTTCAACTTCACCATTTTTATTTATTGGCGCGAATTTTATTACTGCACCTTTATTTTTTCGAAGAAAATGCCATGGCACATAATTAGAGTGGTGTTCTAATTCAGTAATTAATATTTCATCTCCATTATTAATGTATTTATCCCCGAAAGAAGAAGCAACTAAATTAATTGATTCTGTTGCTCCTTTTGTAAATATTATTTCTTCTCTATGTTGTGCATTAAAATATTTTTTAAGCATATCTCTTGTGGCTTCAAATCTATTTGTTGCCTTGACTGCCAGCGTGTGAACACTTCTTCCAACGTTGGAAAATTCTGTTTCATAAAAATTAGAAAGTCTATCAATTACTGCTTTAGGTTTTTGAGATGAGTTCGCGCTATCTAAATACACCAAAGGTTTTCCATTAATTTTTTGTTTAAAAATGGGGAATTCAGATTTAAGATTTTTAATGTCCATTAATTTGTCTTTCTAATATTTTTTCTAAAAATATTTTTAATTCTTTGTTAGTAATTTTTTCTAATACCTCGTTAAGAAAACCATTTATTAAAAGTTTTACGGCCACTTTTTTTGATATACCTCTTGTCATTAGATAATGAACTGCGTCAGAATCTATGCTTCCAGATGTCGAACCATGAGAACACTTCACGTCGTCTGCATATATTTCTAACTCAGGTTTTGCATCGAATTCAGCGTCATCATTTATAATTAAAGCTTTGCTTAGTTGGTATGCGTCAGTTTTTTGTGCTATTTTTTCTACAAATATTTTTCCTTGATAAACGCCTTTGCTTTTATCATTTAGTACATTTTTAATTTTTTGATAGCTTTTACAGTTTGGAGAGTTATGATTTATGCGTGTTTTAATTTCTTGATGTTGATCTTCCAGTAAGTTTAAGGCTGAATAAATGCTACAGCTACTATTATCTTTATTTAAGTTTATTTCAATTTCAATTTTATTTAGTTT
>CAJQTN010000012.1 GCA_905620505.1 uncultured Pelagibacteraceae bacterium | reverse complement strand
ATCTAAGATTTTTTTTTTATTATTACTACAATACAAATCAATTTTTACATTTTCTTTACTTAACATCGTTGCTGTTGTTAAGCCGGCTAAACCATCTCCTATAATACAAATTTTTTGCTCGTTCATATTTTAAAAATTTTATCAGTTTAATAAAAATGATACAAAGTAAACTAAATGATTCGTTAAATAAATAATGATTTATACAAATTTTACTAATTTTTTAAAAAATCGAGCAATCGAGATAGTGGGGCTAAGTCTTGTTTTTTTAGCACTTCTATTAACTGTTTCTTTTTATTCTTACTCCCCTAATGATCCTACACTTATATACGGAAAGGGCGCTATCGATGTCAATAATTTATTAGGCGTCTACGGGGGAATGGTTGCAGATTTTCTGCTACAGAGTCTTGGCTTAACCTCATATCTTATCTTAATAACTATTACATCATGGGGAATAAATTTAATAATAAACAAAGAACTTAAACAAATAAAATTAAAAATTTTTTATTTATTTCTATATATTTTCTTTACATGTATTTTAATTTATCCAACTTATAATAATTCTTTTTGGTTAATTGATAATGGGAACTCAGGATTTGTTGGGCAAGTCTTATATGAAAAAATTGCAAATATTTTTCCCTATATTAAACATGAATATACTATTTTTATTCTTATACTTCTAAGCACAGTTTTTTTTGTATTAGCTTCTAATATTAATTTTAAATATGTCTTGCTTATTTTTAAAAAAATTTTTAATAGAAATATTAATACTGATGATCAATTGGAGACAAACATCGGTCAATCTGGAGAATCTATTAATCAAGAAACAATTGTAGAAAAAACTCAGCAAACTTTCACTTTTGAAAAAACACCCAATTTAAAAGAATTATCTATCCAACATGAGAGTTTTACAAACTTTAAACTACCTTCTTTAGATCTACTGGAAAAAAACCAATCAAAGATTAATTTATTAGATCACTCTAAAAATAGACCAGAAGGAGCGTTTATAGAGAAAATACTATTAGATTTTGGTATCGATGGAAAAATAACAAAAATTAATAATGGACCTGTAGTAAGTTTATACGAGTTTGAACCTGCGCCTGGAGTTAAGGTTGCAAAAATTATTAACTTATCTGATGACATTGCTCGTAATACTAGTTCTACGTCTGCACGTGTATCCACAATACCTGGTAAAAATACTGTTGGTATAGAAATTCCAAACGAGTCCCGAGAGAGTGTTTACTTAAAAGAAATAATTAAAAGTGAAAAATTTTACAGGAAAGAAATTAAACTACCTATTGCTATAGGAAAAAGTATATCCGGTATGCCTATCATTGGAGATTTAACATCTATGCCACATCTTTTAATAGCCGGCACAACTGGTTCCGGTAAATCTGTTTGTATTAACACAATTATCGTATCTCTTCTTTACAGATTAAGCCCTAATTTATGTAAATTTATTTTAATTGATCCAAAAATGTTAGAGCTTTCTGCTTATGAAGGAATCCCACATTTACTAACTCCTGTTATTACCGACTCTAAAAAAGCAGCATCAGCATTAGGTTGGACAGTTAGGGAAATGAATAGTCGATATAAATTAATGAGTAAAGATGGGGTGAGAAACATTGATGGATACAATGCAAAGCATAAACTTAAAATGCCTTATATCGTTGTTGTTGTTGATGAAATGTCTGACTTAATGCTTGTAGCTGGCAAAGAAATAGAAAATTATATTCAGAAGCTTTCACAAATGGCTAGGGCTGCAGGAATTCATATTATAATGGCAACACAAAGACCAAGTGTAGACGTTATTACAGGCACTATTAAAGCAAATTTTCCTACAAGGATATCTTTCAGAGTAAGCTCAAAAATAGATAGTAGAACGATTTTGGGTGAACAAGGTGCAGAACAACTTTTAGGTAATGGAGATATGTTGTTTATGTCTTCAGCAAATAGAATAGTTAGAATTCATGGTCCTTATGTTTCTGAAAAAGAAATTGAAAAAATTACTAATGTTTTAAGAGCACAAGGAGAACCTGATTATATCGATGAAATTACAATTAGTGAAAAGAGTAATACTGCAGATTATGATTCTGATGATGACACTGACAAACTCTATAATCAAGCATTGGATATTATAAAATCTGAAGGAAAGGCATCAACTAGTTTTCTACAAAGAAAATTACAAATTGGATATAACAGAGCGGCAAGAATTATTGATATGATGGAAGAAAAAGGAATTGTTAGTAAGGCAAACCATGTAGGTAAGAGAGAGGTTCTGTAAATTTTGTTTTTAAAAATTTTTTTATATTTTTTTTTACTTTTTAATTATTTCTTAAATTCTTATGCAGACGAAAAACAATTAATTATTGATAAATTATTGGGAATTAATAATTTTACTTTTAACTTTGAGCAAAATACTCAAGGTGGGATTGAAATAGGAAATTGTTCTCTCGTTTTTGACAATAAGCTTAAATGTAATTATATTGACGAGAAGCTGAAAGAAATTATAATCAACAATAAAACATTAGTGGTTATACAAAAAAGATACAATAAAATTTATTTTTATCCTATTTCAAAATCTCCTTTTCTAAAAATCTTAAGTAAAAATAGTTTAATAAATTTAGTTAAGGAATCTAATTTAGAATTAAATGATAATATTGATTTAATTTATCTTGATGAAAAGGGGACAAAAATCACAATTATTTTTGAGAAGAAAAATTATGATTTAATAGGTTGGAAAATAGTAGACGAATTACAAAGAAAAATTTTTTTTTCATTAGAAATTCAAAGTATAAATACTGAAATTGACCATAATATTTTTAAAATTCCATCAACCAATTAAAAATTAAAATTAATTGTCTCTTCTTTAAAAATCTTAAATCCTTTTGATAGATAATTATTCAAAGCATGCTTATGATCTAAGCTACAAGTGTGAACCCATATTTTTTTTATATTTTTATTAAAAGCTTCATAAATTATGTGCTTCAATAAAAAAGATCCTAGTTTTTTACCCTGATACTCTTTTAAAACACCCATTTGTATCAATTCAATTTCGTTTTTTGCCGCATGAAACTCTTGTTCGTAAAAACCGATTAATTCACCCTCAAGTTTCATAATACCCGTTTCTAGATTTTTATTATTAATATATTTGTGCCATTCTTTATCAGACCATAAAAGCCTATCACGCCAAAAGTGATCTTTGCCAACTTGTCTATAAAAAAATTTATTAATATTGATATCTTTTTCTTTTTCTTTTTCTAAAAAAACTCCAGCTTTTGAAGGAAAAACCGGAACTCGATTTTTATTTTCTTTTTTTGTTATTTCTAAAAAGAATCTTTGAACTTTGGGCATAAGAATTAAAAAACCATTTTTCTAATTTTTTCACCGCCAAATATATGATAATGAAAATGAAAAACTTCTTGTCCCCCGTTTTTGCCAATATTACTTATTACTCTGTACCCATCTTCTTGGTTGGAAATTTTCAACATTTTAACAATATGTGTGATTGCTTTATTAAATTCTATAATTTCTTTTTCTGAGGCCTTGCTATTAAAATCATCTAAATCAATATATTCACCTTTGGGTATTACAAGTATGTGAATTTTTTTTTGAGGGTTAACGTCATAAAAAGAGAGCACATAGTCATTTTCATAAACCTTTTTACAGGGTGTTTCATTTCTTAAAATTTTTGCGAAGATATTATTTTTATCGTAGTTCACTATTTTCTACTTTTTTTTTCTTCAAGCCCAGATTGATTTTTTCTTTTTTCTAATTCCTTAATGACATCTGCAAATTTAATATTCCTTGATTCAAGTATAACCAAAAAATGATAAATAACATCTGCAGACTCGTGAACAATATTTTTGTTGTTTTGTATAGCTTCTGAAAATTCTTCAGCTTCTTCTTTAAACTTAGATAAACATTCTGCGTATCCTTTTGACAATAAAAGAGAAGTGTAAGATTTTTCCACATCTTCATTTTTTCGTTCTTCAATTGTTTTTGCTAGCTCTAATAAAAAATTACTCATTATTTAATTCTAACTTGAACATCTTTAGATGCCAAATATTCTTTTGCCTGTTGAATGGTAAATTTACCGTAGTGGAAAATAGATGCTGCTAAAACGGCACTAGCACCACCAATTTTCAAACCTTCAAACAAATGCTCCAATGTACCGGCTCCTCCAGAAGCTATCACTGGTACCTGAATACTTTTAGTAATTATTTTTAATAAATCTAAGTCATAACCTGTTTTTGTTCCATCTTTATCCATTGAAGTAAGAAGTATTTCACCCGCTCCATTAAAAACAGATTTTTTAGTAAATTCTATAGCATCGATACCTGTTTTTTCTCTGCCCCCGTGTGTAAATATTTCCCATTTGTTATTTGAGGTTTTTTTTGCGTCAACAGCAACAACTATGCATTGGCTACCAAATTTTTGAGATGCTTGTTTAATGAACAATGGATCTTTCACTGCGGCTGTATTAATTGAAACTTTGTCAGCGCCTGCGATTAAAAGTTTTCTTATATCTTCAATAGTTCTAACTCCTCCTCCTACGGTTAAAGGTACAAAACATTTATCCGCGGTTTTTTTTACCGTTTCTATGATAATAGCTCTTTCTTCATGTGTTGCTGTTATGTCTAAAAAACAAATTTCATCAGCTCCGCTTTTGTCATAAAACGTAGCTTGTTCCACTGGGTCTCCAGCATCTTTGAGTTCTAAAAAATTGATTCCTTTTACTACTCTTCCATTCTTTACGTCTAAACAAGGAATTATTCTGTTTTTAAGCATTTATTCTAATCCTTTTAATTCTTCTAAATCTATTTTTTTTTCGTAAATAGCCTTTCCAACTATAATTCCTTCAATATTTTTTTCTTTATGCCTGATAATATTTTTGATGTCGTCGATAGAAGATATTCCACCAGAAACGATAAGAGGAATTTTTGTTTTTTTTGCGACCAACAAACTCTCTTGAATATTTGCTCCTAGGTTTGTGCCGTCCCGATTAATATCTGTATAAATTAATCTGCTTACTCCATAATCCTCAACTAATTTTATAAATTCTAAAGCATCTATTTCGGTTTGATTTTTCCAACCAGACAAAGCGATCTTTTTATTTCTAACGTCTATAGCAAGAGCAATTTTATGTGAAAATTGATTGCATGCATTTTTTAAAAATAATTTATCATTGATTGCGGCTGTACCAAGAATAATTTTTTCAGTACCAATATCTGCTAATTGTTTAACACTGTCTAAATTTCTAATTCCCCCACCTACTTGCACCTTAATTTTATATTTTAAAATAATTTTTTTGATTATCTCGAAATTAATAAGTTTGCCTGACAAAGCACCGTCTAAATCAATAATATGAATATTTTTAAAACCATATTTTAAAAAATCCTCAATTTGTTGAATTGGATCTTCATTGTAAATTTTAAGTTGATTAAAATCGCCTTTGGTAAGTCTAACACATTTTCCATTCTTGATATCTATTGCGGGAAATATTTTCATTTTTATATTTTTAAAAAGTTACCTAAAATTTTTAATCCACTATCTTGACTTTTTTCGGGGTGAAATTGAGTCCCAAAAATGTTGTTTTTTTCAATTGCCACAACAATTTTTTTATTATAGCTAGCATAAGCTTTTATAGTTTGAGCCTCTTCGGGCTCAAATTCGTAGCTGTGTATAAAGTACATATGATCTAAATCTTTAATACCACTAAAATATTTATTACTGCCCACAAGTTCGATCTCATTCCATCCCATGTGCGGTAATTTAAATTTGCTATCTTTAATATTTATCTTTTTAACCTTACCTTTAATCCAATTGAACCCATCCGTTTTTTTTTCTTCTAGCCCATATGTTGCAAATAACTGCATCCCTACACAAATACCAAAGATCGGTTTTTTTTTTACTAAAACATGGTCATTTAATTCTTCAATTAGTCCAGTAATTTTTGAAAGTCCTTCTTTACAGTCTTTAAATGATCCCTGCCCAGGTAGTACAATTTTATCTGACTTATTTATTAACTTTGGGTCAGAGCTTATTTGTATATTATATTTTAAATTGTTGTCTTTGTTTGCTTTTTCTAAAGCTTTGGCTGCTGACCTTAGATTGCCAGAACCATAATTAATTACGGTTACTAACATTGATTTTATAGTTTGCCTTTTGTTGACGGGATAGATGTTTTAATTCTTTTATCAATTTCAAAAGCATCTTTTAATGATCTGGCCAATCCTTTGAAGCAAGATTCAATTTTATGGTGACTATTTTCTCCATAAACATTTTCTATGTGCAGCGTTATTCCAGCCGATTGTGAGAAAGCTTGAAACCATTCTTTAAAAAGTTCTGTGTCCATCTCTCCTAATTTTTCAACTTTTAAATCAACTTTCCAAATTAAATAAGGTCTATTAGAAACATCTATGGCAACACGTGTTAATGTCTCATCCATTGGTATTAATGCGTGGGCGTATCTTTTTATTCCCTTACGATTACCAGCTGCTTTGCTGATGGCTTCACCTATAGCTATTCCGGTATCTTCAGTTGTGTGATGTAAGTCAATATGTGTATCACCTTTAGCTTTGACAATGATGTCTATTTGCGAGTGCTTGGAAAGTTGTTCCAGCATATGATCTAAAAAGCCTATGCCTGTTTCAATTTTATATTTACCTTTACCATCAATATTTACCTCAACAGCAATACTTGTTTCTTTGGTCTTTCTAGAAATTTTTGCTTTTCTGCTCATAAGTAAAAGAGAATATATTCAATGATATATAGAGAAAATTTGATTTTATCAATAAATCCAAGATGTCTATTGAACAAATAAAATTAGTCTCCACATACAATATTATGAATACTGCTGAAAAATGGCACGGAACTACAATTGTTTTGTTAAGAAAAGGGAATAAGACTGTGGTCGCTGGAGACGGCCAGGTTAGTCTTGGCAATACAATATTAAAAAGTAAAGCAAAAAAAAGTTAGAAAAATTGAAAAACACGACGTGATAGTAGGTTTTGCTGGATCTACTGCAGATGCTTTGACCTTATTCGAAAGACTAGAAGCGAAACTTGAAAAACATA
The DNA here is from genome assembly GCA_905620505.1 of uncultured Pelagibacteraceae bacterium. Classification (GTDB taxonomy): domain Bacteria; phylum Pseudomonadota; class Alphaproteobacteria; order Pelagibacterales; family Pelagibacteraceae; genus Pelagilacustribacter. Next base: position 17,511 of record CAJQTN010000012.1, on the reverse strand, counting down.
CTGGAAATCTTCCGCGTGCAGCTGTTGAACTTGCTAAAGATTGGCGTACAGATAAATATTTAAGAAGATTGGAGGCTTTAATGGCAGTAGCAGATAAAGAAAATAGTTATATTATTTCTGGCACAGGTGATGTTTTGGAACCTGAAGATGGCATTATAGGAATAGGTTCAGGAGGAAACTACGCTTTAGCTGCAGCAAAAGTTCTAATGGAAATGGATCTTACAGCCGAAGAAGTGGCTAGAAAGGCAATAAAAATAGCATCGGATATTTGTGTCTTTACTAATAACAATATCACTGTAGAAAAAATATAATTATGAAAGAGATAAATAAAGTTACAAAACTAAATTTATTTAAAGAAGACAAAAAAAAACAAAATTCAAAAGTAAGTGCATTGTCCCCACGAGAAATAGTATCGGAACTCGATCGTTATGTTATTGGTCAAACTAATGCAAAAAAAGCTGTTGCTATAGCATTACGAAATAGATGGAGAAGGCAGGCTCTTGATGAGCAAATGCGAGAAGAAGTTTTACCAAAAAATATTTTAATGATAGGACCAACAGGAGTTGGGAAAACTGAAATTTCTAGAAGATTATCAAAATTAGCTCAAGCACCATTTATTAAAGTAGAGGCTACAAGATTTACTGAAGTGGGATATGTCGGAAGAGATGTAGAACAAATCATAAGAGATCTAGTTGAAATAGCTATAGCCTTAGAAAAAGAAAAAAAAAGAAAAGAAGTTTATGTTAAAGCTCAATTAGCGGCAGAAGAAACAGTTTTAAATTCATTAGTTGGAAACAAAGCTAGTGTTGCTACGAAAGAAAGTTTTAGAAAGAGACTGCGAGATGGTGATCTTGATAATAATGAAATTGAAATAGAAGTCAGCGATAACCCATCAAATATGCAAAGTTTTGAGGTACCTGGAATGCCTGGTGGCAATATAGGTATGATTAACGTCTCTGAGATTCTAGGTAAATCTATGGGCCAAAAAGCTAAGAAGAAGAAAATGACTGTTAAAGAATCCCACGATATTTTAATAGCTCAAGAATCGGATAAAATGATTGAGCAAGATAAAATTATAAGTGAAGCAAAAAAATCGACAGAAGATAATGGAATTGTTTTTTTTAGATGAAATTGATAAAATTTCTGCACGTGGGGATCGTACAGGTGGGGATATATCAAGAGAAGGAGTACAGAGAGATCTTCTCCCTTTAATTGAGGGCACCGTCGTTAACACTAAACATGGACCTATAAAAACAGATCATATTTTATTTATTGCCTCAGGGGCATTCCAATTAGCGAAACCATCAGATCTATTACCTGAGCTTCAAGGACGTTTGCCAATAAGAGTTGAGCTAAATGCTTTAACAGAAGAAGATTATAAAAAAATTTTAAAAGAGCCGGACAACAGTTTAATTAAACAATATGTTGCTTTGTTAAAAACAGAAAAAGTAGAATTAGAATTTACAGATGGTGGTATTGATTTATTGGCAAAAGTGTCTGCCGAAGTTAATGCTTCAGTTGAAAATATTGGAGCAAGAAGGCTACACACTTTATTAGAAAAAGTTTTAGAGGATATTAGTTTTACAGCTTCAGATCGTTCTGGTGAAAAAGTTATAGTTGATAAACAATATATTGAAAAGAACCTTGGCGATTTAACAAAAGATATGGATCTTAGTAAATTTATTTTATAATTTTTTTAATTTGATAATAATAGCTCCTTCTCCACCATCACTAATTTTTGCTGCATCAATACTAATTATTTTATCTGACAAATCTCTTTGAGTTTTAATATATTCTGGAACGGCGAACTTCAATTTACTTAACTCTTTTGATACGTAAGTATTGTTATCTGTATTAGAGTGTAGTCCCTTACCAGTGATTAATAGAATTTCTGTAAAACTATTTTCCTGACAATAAACTATCAATTCTCTAACTTTTTTATTTGCTTCGAGCAAAGTAAAACCATGTAAGTCAAAACGATATCTTTGAGCTCGAATGAATTTTTTTTTGCTATCTAATTCTTTATCAAAAATATCTTTTGGATTTTTTATGTATTCTTCCCAAAGGTTTTTTTCTAGATCTGGAGTATCTTTTTCTTTTTTCACTTACTAATAATTTCGGCTAAAAACCAATTGGGATCTTTACTTGAAATATTTTTTGAAAATTTCCAATAATCAGTTACTGTTTGGATTTTATTGGGGTCACCTTCTATAATAACTTTATTTTTATTTTTTTTGACAGATATAATTTCACAAACAATTTTCACCGTAGAAAAAAATTCTTCTTTTACCTTTTCAAATTTTTCAAATTTAGTTTCTTTAAAACCAATAAAAGTAAGTTCTGACTTTATGTTTTCTTTGTTTCTGTGATCAATCGCTTGTTCAAAATTGCTAAAAACGTCTTTTGTTAAAAGTTTTTTAAGCTTTTCTTTTTCACCTTTGGCAAATGAAGTTAAAATACTTTCATAAGCAATTTCAGCTCCTTTTAAGAACTGTTTTTTTTCACCATCTTCTAATCTATCTTTTACAAACGGTTTATTTTTTACTTCTGGCTTAAATTGATTGTAATTTTTTTCATTAAAAACATCTGTAATTTTACCCTCGTGACCGGTTTTTTTACCTAAAATGTTTCTTAAGCGTAAAATAATGAACCCAGCGATCATTGCTAGTAAAATTATGTCTATAAAACCAAAATTGTTACTCATTATTTGATAAATATACATTAATAATATATTTTTGTAAGAACCAAATGAACTCACTTTTATTATTAATTATCGGCTTACCAATTCTAGAAATTTCCGTCATGATTAAAATTGGACAACAAATCGGAACATTTAATACAATTTTAATAATCTTTTTTACTGCAATTGTAGGAATTTACTACGCAAAGGTAGAGGGGTTAAACACTATTAAGGCTGGCATGGTTAACCTGTATAAAAATAGAATTCCTTTTTATGAAATATTATCAGGCGCATCTATTGCTATGGCGGCTATTTTTCTTATTTTACCAGGATTTATTTCTGACGCTATTGGTTTTTTATTTCTTATTCCATTTACGAGAAAAATAATAATAAATTCATGGCTAAGGAGCAAATATAAAAACAATTCACAGAACAAAACTGATGTTATAGACGCTGAAGTAATTGATGAAAAGAAAGAAAAAAATGAATTATAAAGTAGTAGCTAAGTATATTAAAGATTTAAGATTTGAAATACCTAATCCTAAAATTTTTTTTTTATTAGAAAAAAATATTTCAAATTACAAAGTTAATATTGACATTAAAAGCAACCAATTCAAAGACCAGATTATTGAAGTTGAAATAACTCTTTGGCTCAATCCTACTACAAATGATTTTGACAAAATAAATACTAAAATTGTTTTTTCTACTATTATTGAAATTGATGGCGAGCTAACCGATAAAAAATCTCTGGAAGAAGTGATTCTAGTCAAAGTTCCTAACGAAATTTATCCTGAAATAAGAGCCTTATTTATTTTATTGTTTGAAAAGTCTGGATTTAATAAAATTAAAATTGAAGAAAGTATTGATTTTAAAAAGCTTTATTTAAAAAAATCTATTCAATAATAATTTTTTTTAAGCTCTGTTTTTAAGAATTTTTTATGTAATTCAAGTTCTTTGTCGGTAGGTTTAATAATTGTTTTGCAATAATTTTTATTGTCATTCTTTTTATTTTCTTGATTGATTTCTAAATTTTCATTCGAGAACATGAGTTTAGGTTCTTTTGCATCTAATAAATTTATATAAACTTCTCTTAAAAGCTCACAATCTAACATGGCATTGTGTTTAGTTCTTCTTGATAAATCTATATTAAATCTTCTACAAAGAGCGTCTAAAGAATTAGAAGCACCAGGAAATTTTCCTCTTGCAACCTCTAGACTATCAATTACGTTGTCTTTCTTAATTTCATTTTTTCTAATTAACTTTAATTGATAATTAAGAAATCCAAGATCAAAAGATGCGTTATGGATTATAATTTTTTTATCTTTTATAAATTCTAAAAATTCATCAGCGACTTTGTCAAAAGTTTCTTTATTTTTTAAAAATTCAGTTGAAAAACCATGAATTTTAAACGCCGCTTCTGGTACGTCTCTTTGTGGATTTATTATTTTATGAAAAATTTTTTTCGTAGTAGTTAGATCATCTGTTTCTATGCACGCAATTTCTACTATTCTATGCCTGTCGTTAACTGATAGTCCTGTTGTTTCTGTGTCTAAGAAGATCTCCTTCATATTTTTTTTATAAGGTTTTTTACATTTTTTTTTAAAATTGCTAAAGAATAATTATTATTCACCGTATAATCACAAATATTCTTTTTCAGAACTGCTGGGATTTGTCTTTTATCCAATAAACTAAATGTTTTTTTATCGCCTTTTTTCTTAATGTATCTTTTAAGTCTTAATTTTTTATTAGCTTCAACAAAAATTATCTTGTCAAAATATTTGTTCAATTTACTTTCTATCAACAAAGGTATTTCAAAAAATAATGTTTTGTTTTTTTTTTTTAAAAAGCTTATCATTTCTTTTTGAACAAAAGGATGGATAATAGATTCTAATTTGTAGAGATTGTCTTTATTTCTTTTTAAAACTAATTTAATTTGTTCCTTGATTTGTTTTTTACTGTTTAATTTAAATTTTTTTATTAAAATCTTATTAAAATTTTTTTTCTTATATAAATTTGAAACAATTGTATCGGCACTAAATAATGGGAACTTTTTACCAGCCATTAAATGAGCGACCGTAGTTTTTCCCGAAGCTATTGATCCAGTAATTCCTATAGTTTTCATTTTATATTGGATGCTATCATCTTTTTTAGTTCTCCATCCACCTTTGGTTCTATTTTATTCCATAAATAAAAAGATTTTTGAGCTTGGTAAAGAAACATTTCTAAACCATTAAATGTTTTAACTTTTTCTTCTTTAAAGTGTTTTAACATTGTTGTTTCTAAAGGATTATAAATGACATCATAATAAACCAGTTCTGCTTTAAATTCTTTAATAATTTGATTAAACTCTACCCCATTTTTCATACCCAAAGAGGTTGCGTTAATAATAATATTCATTTCTTTAGATTTGCTGTCAATATCTTCCCACAAAATAATTTCAACGAAAGGAAATTTTTTTTTTACGTTCTTTGCCTTTTCGACAGTTCTGTTACTAATAAATATTTTTTTAAAATTTTTTTTAGCTAAGGCGTGAATTATGGATGGTGTAACCCCTCCTGCCCCAATTACTAAAATATTTTTTTCTAATAGATTTTCATCTTTTAGTTCTTTGATAAAAGAACAATCAAAGCCATATACATCTGTGTTGTCACCAACAATTTTGTTCTCATTGTTTAAGTATATAGTATTTACTGAAGACGTTTCTTTTGCATCGTTTATAACCAAGTCCATAAAGGGAATTACTGTCTGTTTATATGGTGTTGTTACATTAACACCTTGAATTTTTTTCTTTTTTATTTTATTTATTATCTCCTCAATTTGAACTGTGTCAGTCTCCATTAATGAGTAGCTCGCTTTAATGTTGTACTTTTTAAACCAGTAATTATGAAGTAATGGTGAGAGTGAGTGTGATAATGGTTTGCCAATGATACCATATTTTTTTTCTATCATGATGATGCTTCAATATAATCTATTATTTGTTTAATGGGCAAACCCATAATTGAATCCCTATCACCTTTAACGGATTCGAAAAGTTCCAATCCTCCCGATTCTATTTGGTAAACACCGTATGATAACAAAGTATCTGTTTTAACTTTTTTTAGGTAATTGTTGAGTGCAATATCTGAATGTTTTTTCATTTTTAGTTCTGATTGATCGGTAAAATTCCATATCATTGCGCCATTTTTAGAAATACACACAGAAGTTATTAGGTAGTGTAACGATCCATTTAGTTTTTTTAATATATTTAAGGCTTCTTTTCTTGTCCTTGGCTTATTAATTAATTCACCATTTAAACTAACAACACTGTCAGCCCCGAGAACCATTTGATTTGGAAATTTGCTACTGACCTTTATAGATTTTAGTTCTGCTAAATTTTTTGATACTAATGTCGGATCAGCGCCCACTGCTAATAAAGAATCTTTAACTTGATCCTCATCTATATTTGACGGAATAACTTTACAATTAAAATTATTTTTAATTAGTATCTTTTTTCTAACTTCACTCTTAGATGCTAATATTATTTTCATTTTTTATTTTTTTTAACAATGTCTAGGTGTAAATAATTTAAATTATTAGCTCTTATTTTTAGAATTTTTCCTATAAAATCTAAAATTAAGTTAATTTGGTTTTTATGTCTCATAAGTAATTCTGTTAATAAACTTATTATAACTTGATGTTATACATTTAAGATATTTAATTGGAAAAACCTTTCACATTAGTTAACATGTTTTCAACACTTTATTGGTTGTTAATAATTTATAGCAATCTTTTGTTTATCTCTTGATAATTTAAGATTTTCATAAATTAATCTGCTTTTTATTTAGTTTGTCTGTGGTACAAATTGTTAAAAACTATGTATAGATAGTTATTCCACCAACTAACATGACCTATATCTAATAAATTACTTTTAAATATATTAATATATTAATGACTAGATTAACAAACTGTATACTAAATAAAGATCACTCTTGTGTTCCAATATGGTTTATGAGACAAGCAGGCCGATATTTACCTGAGTTTAGAGAGATTAGATCTAGAAATAAAGATTTTATCAAATTATGTTTAAATAGCAATTTAAGCTCTGAAATTACATTACAACCTTTAAAAAGATTTAATTTGGATGCTGCCATAATTTTTTCAGATATTCTAATGGTTCCATTTGCTCTTGGTCAAGATGTAAAATTTATAAAAGATAGTGGTCCTGTCTTATCTTTGTTTAATTTAGAAAATTTTATAGATAATAATAAAAACAAATTTTTTAAAAAACTTAGTCCAGTATACGAGGCTATTAAAACGACCAGAAGAAACCTCAACAAAGAAAAATCTTTAATTTCGTTTATAGGCGCCCCGTGGACCCTTATTGTTTACATGTTTGAATTGAAAAAAAATAAAAATCAAATTGATGAAAATAAATTAATAAAACTAGAATCTGAAATAAAAATTACGTTAGATATAATTATTAAATATCTTTGTGATCACATATACAATCAAACACAAGCAGGATCAGATGTTGTACAAATATTTGACTCTTGGGCGGGTTTAATACCGAACCAAAAACTTTTCGATTACTGCTATGAACCAAATAAAAAAATAGTAGATTTTTGTAAAGAAAATAAAATACCAGTTATATGTTTCCCCAAAGGCATAAACCAAAAATATTTGGAATTTGCAAATATCGTCAAGCCAGATTGCTTAAGCCTAGACTACGAAATAGACCCAACTTGGGCAAAAAAAAATCTGAGTGAGTATTGTTTGCAGGGCGGACCAGACCCCAAAATATTATTTAAAAATGAAGATGAAATATTTCAAGAAGTTGATAAATATTTAAATATTTTTAAGGGTCACCCCTATATTTTTAATTTTGGTCACGGACTGCTCCCAGATACAAAACCGGAAGTTTTGAAAAAAATTACAGAAAGGGTTAATAATTTTAAATGAAAAAAGCTATTATCTTGTTCAATTTAGGAGGCCCCGACAGCCTTGATGCAGTTCAACCCTTTTTATTTAATTTATTTAATGACCCGGCGATAATTAATCTACCTGGAATTTTACGATATCCACTTGCGAAATTTATCTCAAACAGAAGAGCGCCTGTGGCCAAGGCTATTTATGCCGAAATAGGAGGTAAATCACCCATCTTACAAGAAACCCAAAGCCAAGCAGATGCAATAGAAGAAATTCTTAGAAAGGAAAAAGATGAATATAAATGTTTTATAGTAATGCGATGTTGGAATCCAAGAGCAGCAGATGTAATTAAAAAAGTTAAAAAATATAACCCCCTACAAATTATTTTACTACCATTATATCCCCAGTATTCTAATGCAACTTCTGGTTCGTCAATAAAAGAATGGTTGGATATTTGTAAAAAAGAAAATCTAAACGTCGAAACTAAAACTATCTGCTGTTATCCAACTGAAAAAAATTTTATTTTATCCTATTCTAATTTAATAAAAAAAAAAATTAATTTAAAAAAATTACAAGAAACAATTTTAATTTTTTCAGCCCATGGTTTACCAGAAAATAAAATTAAACAAGGCGACCCTTATCAGTGGCAAGTCGAAAATACAGTCAAGCAATTAGTGGAAAAATTATCAATAAAGAACTTAAATTATATTTTAAGCTATCAAAGCCGTGTAGGTCCGCTAAAATGGATAGGCCCGTCAACAGAGACAATTATTAAAGAAGAGTCAAAAAAAAAGAAAATTATAATCGTCGTTCCAGTCGCTTTTGTTTCAGAACATTCAGAAACACTAGTAGAACTTGATATTGAGTATAAAAAGTTAGCCGTAGAAAACGGATCTAGAGACTACCTTCGAGTTCCTGCTGTTACCGTAGACTCGGACTTTATTAATTCATTGAAATCTAGCATTCTGTCAGCCACTAGTTGTGATCGTTTTTCATCATCTATAAGATGTCTTGCAAAGTTTAAAAAATGTCCAAGACTGAAAAATATATAAAAAATGAACTATTATCTTTTATTTAAATCGTTACATTTAATCTCTGTTATTTCATGGATGGCAGGTTTGCTTTATCTACCTCGATTATTTGTTTACCACTCTGAAACAACCAACAACGACAGACAAAAAGAAACTTTCAAGTTAATGGAAAGGAGACTTTTTCTCTATATCATGAATCCAGCCATGATCTTATCTTGGTTGTTTGGTGTTTTGTTAATTAACTCTATAGGATTTGAAAGCATTGTTTATTTGTGGCTTCAATTAAAGTTAATAATGGTATTGTTTTTAACCATTTATCACTTTTTTCTTTTTCATTGTCTCAAAAATTTTATCAATAACAGCAGCAAACATACCCCTAAATTTTATAGGATGATAAATGAAATCCCCACCTTGTTTTTAATAGGTATTATATTCGTTGTTGTTTTTAAGCCAATATAGAGCTTGATATATAGTTAAAAACATTTATATTTATTTTACATATCTCTGCAATCAAACAATCCTATGAACCTACTAGAACTGAAAAAGCGCAACCCTGCAGATCTTATTGTGCAAGCTGAAGAACTTGGTATTGAAAATCCAAGCACTTTAAGAAAACAAGAAATCCTTTTTGCTATATTAAAAAAACTTGCAGAAAAAAACGAACAAATTACAGGTCAAGGAGTTTTAGAACTTCTTCCAGATGGTTTTGGTTTTCTAAGAGCCATGGAGTCCAATTACCTACCTGGTCCAGATGATATTTACGTTAGTCCAAGCCAAATTAGAAGATTTGGTTTAAGAACAGGAGATACAGTTGAGGGAGAAATAAGATCTCCAAAAGATGCTGAGAGATACTTTGCCTTACTTCAAGTAAATAAAATTAATTTTGAAGAACCTGAAAAGGGAAGAAATAAAATTGCTTTTGATAATTTAACCCCTCTTTATCCTAATGAAAAAATAACTTTAGAAATCGAAACTGATAAAATTGAAAAAAAACCTGACAACACCGCTAGATTAATCGATCTTGTTAGCCCTATTGGAAAAGGTCAAAGAGCTTTGATAGTATCGCCACCACGCGCAGGAAAAACTATAATTTTACAAAATATAGCCCAGTCTATTACAACAAATCATCCTGAGTGTTATTTGATGGTTTTACTAATTGACGAAAGACCAGAGGAAGTAACGGACATGCAAAGGTCAGTAAAAGGAGAAGTAGTTAGTTCAACTTTTGACGAGCCAGCGACACGTCACGTTGCTGTGGCAGAGATGGTTATTGAAAAGGCAAAAAGATTAGTTGAACATAAAAAAGATGTAGTGATTTTATTAGATTCAATCACAAGACTAGGAAGAGCATATAATGCTGTCATCCCTAGCTCGGGAAAAGTATTAACCGGCGGTGTTGACGCCAACGCTCTTCAAAGACCTAAAAGATTCTTTGGAGCCGCCAGAAACATTGAGGAAGGTGGATCACTTACAATTATTTCTACAGCTCTTGTAGACACTGGCTCAAGAATGGACGAAGTAATCTTTGAGGAATTCAAAGGCACGGGAAATTGTGAATTAATTCTTGACAGAAAAGTTGCCGATAAACGTATTTACCCTGCGCTTGATATCACTAGGTCGGGAACAAGAAGAGAAGAACTACTTTTTGAAAAAGATGATTTATCCAAGATGAACGTTTTGAGAAGAATTATAAGTCCTATGGGGACTATGGATGGAATAGAGTTTTTAATTTCAAAACTTAAAAACACAAAGAATAACGCAGATTTTTTTGACTCAATGAACAAGACTCCTTAACGAACATTTTTACTCATTAAAAAATAAGCCCAACCAATATATGTGTCTTTATTATTTATATCGAAGTCATCCGAGATTACTCTTGGTGGCTGCAATGAATCACCTAAAAAAGTTTTTATTATTTTGTACCCATTAGACTCAAAAAGATTTTTATAATCTTGGTGCCTTAGTCTATTTTGAAAAAGATACGGGTTATTATATCTTTCCCACTCTTTTTTTGAATAACTCAAATAATTTAAACTGGATATTCTAGAATCTGTATGACTGTAATGATCAGAGTAATCGACAATTGAAGAAACTAACCCATCTGCCTCAATAACATTTTTTAAATCACTTAAATACATCGTCAGGTCAGTTAACTTGAAATGTTCAAGAGCTGTAGTTGAAATACACATATCAAATTTACTATTTAGCCTTTTTAAATCAAACGGAGCCATGTATTTAATTTTGTAAAAATTCTCTAAATCTTGCATGTTTTTCACTTTTCCCTTGTTTGGTAATTTTAAAGTATTAGCAATTTGTTCGCTTGCTTGGTTTACAAGATCAAGATCTATCATTTTATATATATCAATTGCTGTTTGAGAAATTGAATTATCAAATTTGTAAGAAATATAAATATTTTGTTCAAGGGATTTACCCGCACCTACCTCCAAAATATTCTTTACATTATTCCTTTCTATAGAATCTGTATGGTGTAGCCAAAGCTTGTTAATCTGCCTAATTACAATTTTAGATCTCTTAGTTATATATTTTTGTATTAAGTAAACTTTTTTTTCAAATCTAAAAAATGCAAAAATTTTGTATAGCAATGCTTTTAATTTCCAGTTAATTTGAAACATATAAAAATATAGATTATTCAAAAGCTTTTTTAAATGAATATATACGCACTATCATCAGGAAGAGGTCCATCTGGCATAGCAATAATCAGATTGTCTGGTAAAGACACACTAAAAATTGCTAAACTCATTTCAAAACAAAACAACTTAAAACCCAAAGAAGTAAACTTCTGCAAATTTTACAATCCTACCAATGACAGTCTAATTGACGAGGGTTTCTTGTTGTTGTTTCTTAGTCCTAATAGCTTCACAGGTGATGATTTAGCTGAATTTCATATACATGGTAGTAATGCTGTCATTACATGTTTTTTGCGTGTCTTGTCAATGCAGGTAAACTCTAGATTGGCAGAACCAGGTGAATTTACTAAAATAGCTTTTCAAAATAATAAAATTGACCTGATAGAAGCAGAAAGCATAGGAGATCTAATTCATTCAGAAACGGAACTACAAAGACAACAAGCGGTTAAGCTAGTGCAAGGAAAAGCATCAAATTATTATAATAATTTAAGGAAAAAACTTATTAAATCTTTAGCCTACATTGAGGCAAAAATAGATTTTGCAGAAGACGATCTTCCAGATAGCATCTTTAAGGAGGTTCAAAAATCTATCAAAGAAGTTCACAATGATATAAAAAAAATTTTAGAGGATCATAAGGTAGGAGAAAAAATCAGAGATGGTTTTAGAATTTCTATAATCGGAGAGGTCAATGCAGGAAAATCCTCTCTACTTAATTTACTTTCTAAAAGAGATGTCGCGATAGTATCCGAAGAGGAAGGAACAACGAGGGATGTTATAGAAACTTATTTAAATATCGATGGGTATCCCGTTATATTAGCCGACACCGCAGGGATAAGAGATTCGAATAATGAAGTGGAGAAAAAGGGTATTTTGCTAGCCATAAGCAAATCAAAGCAGGCAGATTTAAACATAGTAGTGGTTGACAATTGTTCTGCACAAATTGATCCAAAAGTAAAAAATTTAATAAATGAAAACAGTATAATCATTTTAAATAAGTCAGATATTGACAATAAGAAAAATCATAATTTTAAAGAGGCTTTGTTGGTTTCTGTAAAACACAACAAAAACATTGATCAATTAATTATAAAAATAAAAGACAAATTAAGTAAAAAATTTGTAACTACTAACGATATTTTAGTTACAAGAGAAAGACATAGAGAAAAATTAGGCGCATGTCTAAAAGAGATAGATAATTTTCTAGCAAAGGATCAAACAAAAGATATAGAAATGGCTGCTGAAGATCTGAGACTAGCAACAAGACATCTTGGAGGAATAGTTGGTAAAGTTGATGTTGAAGAGATACTTGGTTCGATCTTTAAAGATTTCTGCATTGGTAAATAATTAAAATAAGATCTTGTAAATTTAAATTAGAGGCATACATTTAGCGCATGAGTGACAAGACTTATGACGTAGTAGTTATTGGTGGCGGACATGCTGGTTGTGAAGCGGCAGCAGCATCTGCTAGAATGGGTGTAAATACAGCATTATTTACTCACAAAATAGAGACTATTGGTGAAATGTCCTGCAATCCAGCAATAGGTGGGTTGGGCAAAGGACATCTTGTAAGAGAAATAGACGCGCTTGACGGTGTTATGGGCGATGTGGCTGACAAGTCAGGAATTCAATTTAGATTATTAAACAGAAGCAGAGGCCCCGCTGTAAGGGGACCTCGAACGCAGTCTGACAGAAGTCTTTACAAAAAACACATGCAAAACACTTTGTTAAATTATGAAAATTTAACTGTAGAAGCAGATCCTGTGATTAAGTTTTTATTTTATGAAAACAAAGTTACTGGTTTTATTTGTGAGAGTAAAAAGCAAGTTTCTTGTAAAGAATTAATTCTAACCACGGGAACTTTTTTAAATGGATTAATTCATATAGGTCTAAAACAAATTCCTGCCGGTAGATTTAATGAGAAGCCATCAACTGGATTAAGTGAGCAATTAGAAAAATATAATATTATTCTTGGTAGACTAAAAACAGGGACGCCTCCCCGTTTAGATGGCAAAAGTATTAACTATGAAGATATTGAAATGCAACCAGCAGATAATGAACCATATTTTTTTTCTTTCCTAACCAATAAGCTTAAAAACAAACAAATTTCTTGCGGTGTTACACATACAAATAATGAGGTACACAAAATTATAAATGAGAATATACATTTAAGCGCTATGTATTCAGGAAACATTAAGGGTGTGGGTCCTAGATATTGTCCATCGATAGAGGACAAAATTGTAAAATTTAAAGAGAAGCAACAACATCAAATTTTTTTAGAACCAGAAGGGTTAAATGACAGTACTATTTACCCAAATGGGATATCAACATCACTCCCAGAGGAAGTACAGCTCAAATTATTAAGTAAAATCAAGGGTTTAGAAGAAGTTAAAATGATTAGGGCAGGTTATGCAATAGAATATGATTATGTAGATCCCAGAGAACTTAATGCAACATTAGAAACTAAAAAAATTAAATCTCTTTTTTTAGCCGGTCAAATAAACGGAACAACAGGGTATGAGGAAGCCGCAGCTCAAGGCTTGATAGCAGGAATAAACGCAGCACTAAAAATTAAAAATGAAAAAGAATTTATTTTAGATAGATCGGAATCTTATATTGGAGTCATGATAGACGATCTCATAACAAAAGGTGTTACCGAACCTTACCGAATGTTTACATCAAGAGCTGAATACAGACTATCTTTGCGTGCTGATAATGCAGATCAAAGACTTACTCCATTAGGTATAAAAATCAATTTAGTAAAAGATTTTAGAAAGAATTGTTTTTTAGATAAACAAAAAAAATTAGTTTCAGTTTACCAAGCTTTGCATTCTAATTTAATCACACCTAATGCTGCGTCTAAACATCTGGTGAAAATTGCCATGGATGGTGTTAAAAGAACAGGTATAGATGTATTAGCTTTAAAAAATGTTACTGTTTCAAAGTTACGAGAAATATGGGATAATATACCCTATTATGGACAAACTATAGATGAGCAAATAGAGATAGATGCCCATTATTCTGGTTACTTAAAAAAACAAAGTCACGATATTCAAACTTTTAAAAAAGATGAGTTCATAAAAATTCCTTTAGAAATTGATTACGATTCTTTTAGCGGTCTATCTAAGGAAATAAAGTCAAAACTGAAAAATATTAGACCCAAAACTCTTGGTCAAGCCCTAAGGATAGATGGTGTTACACCCGCGGCAGCAATTATTCTGTTAGGGTTTATAAAGAAAAGTCGATATAAAGTATCTGCTTAATGGATAAAGAAAAAGTACAAACAAACCTACTAAACAAATTAAAATTTTCCAAGGAAGACCTAGAAAAAATCCAAGTTTTTCATGATGAGCTTTTGAGATTTAATAAAAAATACAACTTAATCTCTAAATCTACTGAGAAAGATATATGGCACAGACACATACTAGATTCTGCTCAGCTAGTTAATTATATTGATTTCAAACAAAATAAATCTATTTCTGATATGGGCACAGGAGCTGGTTTTCCAGGAGTTATATTAGCAATATTCAACAAAAATCCAAAGTTTCACGTGAAATTATACGATAAATCATCAGTAAAGTGCGATTTTTTAGAAAGTATAAGAAGTAAAATAGACGTTGAATTTGATGTTTTTGGAAATTACATAAATGAGTATATTAGCTCAGATTACGTTGTTTCTCGAGCTTTTAAAAAACTAGAAGAAATAATTAGAATTTCACGTGAAATAATAAAGGTTGACCACAAGCTTATTATATTAAAAGGTAAAAATGCAGAAAATGAAATTAATAAACTCAAACCTTTTATGAATTTTATGTATAGTTTGGAAGATAGTATCACAGACCCAAATTCTAAAATTTTAGTTATTCAAATAAAAAAATAAAATGAATAAAGTAGTTTCAGTAATAAATCAAAAAGGTGGAGTTGGAAAAACAACCACTGTTGTAAACCTTGCAACTGCATTAGCAGATTTAGGAAAAAAAATATTAGTTATAGACTTAGATCCTCAAGGAAATGCCACAACTGGTTTAGGTGCCTCTAACAACGATACAGAAAAGAATATTTATAAAATTATTATAGGTCAAAATACCCCAGAAAATTGTATACAGGCCAGTTGTGTTAAAAACCTTGATTTAATTGGCTCAAACGTCAATTTATCGGGGCTTGAAGTGGAAACTGCAAACGACTCAAATCGTGCTTTTATGTTAAAAGAAATTTTAGACAAAAATAAAAATTTATTTTCTAAATATGAGAACATATTCATTGATTGTCCACCTTCGCTAAGTCTTTTAACGATAATGTCCTTAGTTGTTGCTGACGAATTGTTGGTTCCTCTGCAAACGGAGTTTTTTGCATTAGAGGGAATTTCTCAATTGGTTAAAACAATTGAAAGAATTAAAATAAATTTGAATCCGAACCTTAATATCAGAGGAATTCTTTTAACAATGTTTGATAAAAGAAATAAATTATCGAACCAAGTAGACGAAGAAGCGAGAAAATATTTTAAAGAAAAAGTTTATAAGACTGTCATACCAAGAAATGTTAGATTATCAGAAGCACCATCACACGGTGTTCCTTGCATCGTCTACGATAGGGCATGTCTTGGTAGTAAATCCTACATAGAGCTTGCAAAAGAATTTGTAGAACAAGAAACGGGAGCATAAATTCGAATGGTAGAAAAAAAAAATAATAAAGGATTAGGCAGAGGGCTGATGTCTCTATTCGGCGACCAAAACGAAGAAATCTCTGTAAAACCAGACATTAATAACCCATATTTGCTAGTACCTATAAGCAATATAGCACGTAATAGATTTCAACCTAGAAATTATTTTGATGAAAAGAAAATTGAAGAGTTATCACAATCAATAAAAAAAAATGGTATAATTCAACCAATTGCAGTTAGACTAGATGAAAAAGGTGAGTATGAAATTATAGCTGGCGAGAGAAGATGGTTAGCAGCTCAAAAAGCTGGCCTTCACGAAGTCCCCGTCGTTGTACACAAACTTGATGATACACAATCCTTAGAGTTGGCGATTATAGAAAACATTCAAAGAGAAGATTTAAACTCAGTTGAAGAAGCAAAGGGGTATGATCGATTAATGAAAGAATTTAATTATGATCATGAGAAACTTTCAGAATTTATGGGAAAAAGCAGAAGCCATATCAGCAACACTCTTAGACTTTTGACTCTACCCGCAGAAATAATAAAATTTATTGATACTGGCAAACTAACAGCCGGACAAGTAAGGCCCTTGGTGGGAAGATTTAATGCGCTTGAATTAGCTTATTCAATAATTAAAGAAAAACTTAGCGCAAGATCGATTGAAAATTTAGTAAAAAGAGAAAAAGAAAAAGAAGATATAAAATTGAAACCTCAAAAAAAAACTGATGTTAATGCATTATTAGCTCAAAGAAGAATTGAGGAAAGCACTGGTTTAAATACTAAAATAACTACAAAGCAAAACAAATCTGGAAAAGTGATAATTGAATTTGCCAACATAGAGCAGTTTGAAATGTTGTCTGACTTATTAATTAAGAAAAAGTAGAATAAGCTTTGTTAGTAACGTCAATAATAAGATCTTTAATTATAATGTCGTTTCGCAGATAAGAATTTTTTTTCATTAAAATTTCTGTTTTACCAATGTTTGATGCCAGTAGTGTTAGGTCCTCCAAATTCCATTTTTTAAGCTGTTGCGTAATCACGGGTTTATCTTTCCAAAAAATAGGTGGTTTCAAGGTATTCAAAGTCTCTTGATACTTATTTTCATCACCATCGCTACTGCTGATTATCTCTTGTAGCTTTATGACTCTATAACTTAAATTGTTTAAATAAAAAAAAGTATCTTCATTTATAAGATTTATTTCGGATAATAATTTGTTAATTTTTTTTTTTTCACCAATGAGTGCGTTATCTCTAATTTCATCAAAACTAGTATTGTTTCTTATATTTAATATTTCTAAAATTTCTTCTTTATTAATTTTTTTTTCAAAAAAAAAGGTTCTAATTTTTATAAGTTCACTTTTAATAATACCTCTGTCCATGTTCGAGTTAGAAATTATTAAGTTAATTATTTCACCAGACAAACCCTTTAATCCCTCTAGCTCTTTATTTACATACGCAATTAATGTTCGCTCATTATCTTCGTAACATGGAAATATTGCCAAGTTTTTATCTTTTTCAAATAAACTTCTAAGTTTTGATCTTTTTTCTAAATTGTCAGAGAAAATATATATTTTTATATCTTTATTTTTTTCT
>CAJQTN010000011.1 GCA_905620505.1 uncultured Pelagibacteraceae bacterium | reverse complement strand
TTATAAAGGAAGTAATTACACAAATTAAAAGTCAAAATTATAAAATTAATAATCTTGATGTGAATATAATTACTGAAACACCTAAACTTAAAAGATTTAAAGAAAAAATAATTAAAAATATTTCTAAAATATGTGAAATACCTTTGGAGAATATAAATGTAAAAGCTAAAACAACTGAAAAACTTGGTGTAATTGGTCGAGAGAAAGCTATAGCTTCAGAAGTAATAGTTTCAGTAATTAAATATGATTAAAAAATTAAATATATTAATGCTGACTATGCTTGGTGTGGGCCACTCAAAATATGCGCCTGGCACAGTCGCCTCCTTTATTACTTGTTTGATCTACATTTTATTTTTCAACTTAAAAATAAATATAATTTTTTTAATTTTAGCTGTGTCTTTAATAATAATATATTCAGTTTATTCTATAGATAACTATGCAAATTCATTTTCAGAAACTGATGCTAAAGAAATAGTAATAGATGAATTTATAGGCCAATCTATACCCGTCTTAACCATTTATAGTTTCTTAGAAAAAAACAATTTAGATGGTTTTATTTTATATACTTTTACGTCTTTTATTTTGTTTAGAATATTTGATATATATAAACCCTATCCAATTAATAAAATTGATCAGAATATAAAAAATGGTTTTGGGGGTAATTTTAGATGATATAGTTGCGGGTATTTACTCAATCGTAATACTTCTAACTGTTATCTTTCTTATAAATAATGTTTAAAATAACCAAGCAGATAATAGATTTACTTATAAAAAAGAAAATAAGTGTATCTGTTGCAGAATCTTGCACAGGTGGAATGCTTGCAGAAGTAATAACTGGCGTAAGTGGAGCTTCGAAAGTTTTCAAATTTGGTATTATTACTTATTCAAATCAATCTAAGATTAAATATCTAAAAGTACCTTTAAAGATAATAAAAAAAACATGGAGCGGTGAGTAAGCAGTGCTGTTATTCAATGGTTAATAATCTTTCAAAAATATCAAAAACTAAATTAAATATAGCAATTACAGGTATAGCTGGACCTAAAGGTGCTACAAAATTAAAACCGGTAGGTTTAGTTTATATAGGTATAAAAAAAAATAAAAGAACTGAAATTAGTAAATATTTATTTAAGAACAAAAGCAGGGAAAGTGTTAGAATTAATTCTGTTAAAAAATCTTTACAACTTATTAAAAAGTTTATCTAAACAACTTTAAAGCCCTTTGCTCAAAGGCATCGGTAATTTTATTTAATCCAAAATTAAAATAATTTTTCATTATCAAGTTTAAAAAGTTATTTTGGAGCTCAAAATCTATACTAAAATCTAATTGTGTTTTATTGTTTATTTCTTTGAATTTCCACTCATTTTTAAGATATTTTAACGGGCCTTTTATATTAGTCACTGTGATTAAGTCTTTTTTTTTAGAATATAAAACTAGGCTAGTGTAAGTTTCGTTTATAAATTTTTTACCTACTTTGAGATCTGCTTTTATTTCAATAAAATTTTCCATATCTTTTTTCTCATGAATTTTTCCATCTAGACACCAGGGAACAAATTGAGGATATTTATCAATATCTAAAACCATATCGATCAAATTCTTTTTATTGCAGGAAATAATTCTTTTTATTGAAGTTGATGACATCCCAATGATTTATCTCTAGCTTCTTTTAATATTTTAAAATCTGTATCTGCGTGGTAAGAAGATCTTGTTAAGGGTGTTGAAGAAACTAACAGGAACCCTTTTGAGATTGCTATATTTTTAAATTCTTGAAATTCCTCGGGGTGAACATACCTGTCCAGTGGAAAATGTTTTGTTGTGGGTTGTAAATATTGACCTATAGTTAAAAAATCAACTTCTGCCATTCTAAGATCGTCCATCACCTGCATAACTTCATCTTTTTTTTCTCCTAAGCCAAGCATGATTCCTGATTTCGTAAAAATATTTGGTTTTTTTATTTTTACAGACTTAAGTAATTCAACAGAAGTGAAATAGCGAGATCCAGGTCTTACTTTTAAATATAAACTTGGAACAGTTTCTATATTATGGTTAAAAACATCAGGGCCAGCTTCTAAAACTTTTTCATAAGCATTTCCTTTTTTTAAAAAGTCTGGCGTTAAAACCTCTACGGTAGTTTTCGGATTGTTTTTTTTAACTTCATTTATCACTTCTTTAAAATGATTGGCTCCACCATCTACAAGATCATCTCTATCAACAGAAGTAATTACAACGTGATTAAGTTGCAACTCCTGTACAGCTTTAGAGACCTTGAAAGGTTCCATAAAATCTAATGCAGAAGGTTTACCTGTCTTTACATCGCAAAAAGCACAGCCTCTTGTGCATGTGTCACCCATGATCATAAAAGTTGCATGTTTTTTGCTCCAACACTCAGTTATGTTCGGGCAGTTTGCTTCCTGACAAACGGTTGTTAGTTTATTTTTATTTACAATTTCTTTGGTCTTAAAAAATATTTGACTATTTACAATTTTAGATCTGATCCAATTTGGTTTTTTTTTTAGAGGACTAACAATATTTTTTATTTTTTCTGGATGTCTTTGTTTCATTATCTAAGTTTAATTAAAATTTCATCTTTTGTTCCAAATTTAAGTTTAGTTCGATATAAAGTTTCTAAATAATCAAGATTAATATTTTCAGATAATAATTTATTTTTATATTCAATGTCTCCTAGTTTTTTTTTTAATTCAGTATTTTTTGTAGAAAGTTTTTTTTCATATGTGTCTTTATTAAAATAAGAAATTAAGCCTCTTTCCCCACCTATTAAATTAAAACCGATATAAAGTGTTAAAAAAACTTGAAAGAAAAATATTTTTTTAGCTTTTAAAATTTGAAAAAATTTCATTTCTAGATTCTAGCAATTTTAGAAGATTTTCCAAGCTGTTCTTCTATTCTCAATAATCTGTTGTATTTAGCAACTCTTTCAGACCTAGCTAAAGATCCTGTTTTAATTTGAGTTGATTGAGTAGCTACAGATAAATCGGCAATAAAAGTATCTTCAGTGTCGCCAGATCTATGAGAAATAATAGTACCAAAGTTATTCTTCTTAGCAAGATCAATCACATCTAAAGTTTCAGTTAGCGTCCCTATTTGGTTTACTTTAATTAAAATTGAATTGGCAGATTTTTCCTTAATTCCTCTTTTTAATCTATTTACATTTGTTACAAATAAATCGTCCCCAACTATTTGCACTTTTTTACCAATTTCTTTTGTAAGTTTAGACCATGCATTCCAATCATCTTCAGCAAAAGGATCTTCTATTGATTTAATAGGATACTTTGAAACTAAATTTTTATAGTAATTAATGCTCTCTTCAACTGAAATAAACTCAGAGGAGTTTAGTGAATAGTCACCATCTTTATTAATTAATTCATTGGCAGCTACATCTAGACAAATATTGATATCTACACCAGGTTTTAATTTAGATTTTTCAATAGCATCAACAAGTAAATCAAGAGCTTCTTCGTTGGAACTAACTAGTGGTGCAAACCCACCTTCGTCACCAACATTCGTTGATAAATTTTTTGATTGAAGAATTTTTTTTAGATTTTGTATAACTAAAAAACCTTTTTCAATAGCTTCCATAAAATTTTTGGCAGAATCCGGTCTAATCATAAACTCTTGAATTCTTAAATTATTATCTGCATGCGCACCTCCATTGATAATATTCATTAATGGCTTAGGTAATAAAAATTTTTTACCAAGGTGCTGATATAGTTCTTTTTTTTTTGAAATTGCCTCTGCTTTAGAAACAGCTAAAGACACAGCAAGCAAAGCATTAGCGCCAAGTTTGTTTTTATTTTCTGTTCCATCTAAGTCTAATAAAATTTGATCAATTTTTTTTTGTTTACCTGAATCTATTTTTTTTAAATTCTTATTAATAATTGTGTTTATATTATTCACAGCACCTAAAACGCTTTTCCCTAAAAAGTAGTTTTTGTTACCGTCTCTTAATTCGTAAGCTTCGAATGCTCCAGTTGATGCTCCTGATGGGACAATGGCTGAAGCTTTTGTTTTGTTATTCAGAAAAACTTCTGCTTCTACAGTTGGGTTCCCTCTGCTGTCAAAGACTTGTCTGCCTACTATCTTTATGATTTTTGCCATTTGTTAATTCTTGATCAACGTATCAATTGAAACTAATTGCTTTAAAAGAGATTTTATTTCATTTAATGGAACCATATTAGGGCCATCGGATGGAGCATTATCCGGATCTTCGTGGGTCTCCATAAAAACAGCCCCAACACCAACGGCAATAGCCGCACGAGATAAATAAGGTACAAATTCTCTTTGGCCTCCACTTTTCTCTCCCATACCACCAGGCTGTTGCACAGAATGAGTCGCATCAAAAACAATTGGATAGCCTAACTTAGCCATAATAGGTAAAGCTCTCATGTCTGAAACAAGAGTGTTGTAGCCAAAACTCGCGCCACGTTCAGTTAATAAAATATTTTTATTTCCAGATTCTTCTAGTTTCTTTACAACATTTGCCATGTCCCAAGGAGCTAAAAATTGTCCTTTCTTAACATTAATTATTTTTCCAGTTTTTGCTGCAGCAATTAATAAATCAGTTTGCCTGCATAAAAAAGCTGGTATCTGAAGTACATCCACATGATTTGCGAGTATTGAACATTGTTCTGCTGTGTGCACATCAGTTAAAACTGGAACGCCTACTTCTTTTCTAATTTTGTCAAATATAGAAAGTGATTTTTCCAAACCCATTCCTCTTTTTCCATTAAGGCTTGTTCTGTTGGCTTTATCAAACGAAGTTTTATAAATTAAATTAATCTTTAGATCAGATGTTATTTGTTTTAACTCTTTTGAAACATCTAAAGCGTGTTGTTCACTTTCAAGCTGACATGGTCCAGCTATTAAAGTAAAGGGTTGGTCATTAGCTATTTCAAAATTAGCACATTTTACTTTATGATTAATCATTTTTATTTTCTGAGTTATTTTTTGCAGCTTTAATAAATGACGAGAATAGTGGATGTGGTGCAAAAGGTCTAGACTTAAATTCAGGATGAAACTGCACACCAATAAACCACGGATGATTTTCAAGTTCAATTGCCTCAGGTAACGAACCGTCCGGTGAAAGTCCTGAAAAAATTAGACCTTTTTTTTCTAATTTAGATTTTAAGTTCTTGTTAACTTCATATCTATGCCGATGTCTTTCGTTTATCAAATTAGATTTATATATTTTACTTATTAAAGAATTTTTTTTCAATTTAGCTTTGTAAGAACCCAGTCTCATAGTGCCACCTAAATTTTTTTCACTCCCTTTTTGAATGCCTTTTCCTTTAATCCATTCTTGCATTAGGCCAATTACATGTTTTCCACCGTTTCCAAATTCACTAGAAGTTGCTTTCTTAATGCCCAGAACGTTTCTTGCTGATTCTATAATTGCCATTTGCATTCCAAAACAAATCCCAAAGAAAGGGACTTTGTATTTTCTCGCGTAAGCTATGGCTTCAATTTTGCCTTCAGTTCCTTTTACTCCAAAGCCTCCTGGTATAAGAATAGCACTATAATTTTTTAAAATTTTACTAACGTTATTTTTATTTATTTTTTTTGAGTCTACCCATTCTGCATCAAGATCTACATCGTTGCTCAAAGAGCCATGTATTAATGCTTCATCTAAAGATTTATACGCATCTTTAAGATCAACATATTTTCCTACAATGGCAATAGAAACTTTTTTTCTTTTTGAATTAACTTTTGTAACAATATCTTTCCATATTTTCAGATTGGATTTATTTTTTTCTTTTAGTCCAAAAATATTGAGAATTTTTTTATCTAGCTTTTCTGCATCATATTTAATAGGAACTTCATAAATAGATTTAACATCAATTGACTGAATTACGTGCTCTGGTTCAACATTGCAAAATAAAGAGATTTTTCTTTTTTCTTCCTTGGGAATGTTCTTTTCTGATCTGCAAATTATAATGTCAGGTTGAATGCCTATGCTCCTTAAATCTTTAACAGAATGTTGTGTTGGCTTTGTTTTTAGTTCTCCAGAAGCTTGTATATAGGGTACTAGAGTAAGGTGAATAAATAAACTTTTGTTTCTTCCTTCTTCGTTAGAAAATTGTCTAATGGCTTCTAAAAATGGCAAACTTTCTATATCTCCGACTGTGCCACCTATTTCACATATTACAAAATCTTCTTTAGAAACTTTGTTGGAAATAAATTTTTTTATATGATTTGTAACATGAGGAATAATTTGAACTGTGCTTCCTAAATACTCTCCTCTTCTCTCTTTTTCAATAATATCTTTATAGATTTGACCGGTAGTAATATTATCTTCTTTGGTAGCGGGCCTATTGGTGAATCTTTCGTAATGCCCGAGATCTAAATCTGTCTCTGCGCCATCATCGGTTACAAAAACTTCCCCGTGTTCAAAAGGATTCATAGTTCCTGGATCGACATTCAGATAAGGATCTAGTTTTCTTATTTTCACTTTGTAGCCTCTTAATTGAAGCAATGAAGCTAGTGATGCTGATGTTAAACCTTTGCCTAGTGATGAGACCACGCCGCCAGTTACGAATATATATCGCGCCATGGAATAATATTATAGTGACTTTTATTTTAAAAACAAAGACTATTTTTGATTTTCGGGAATTTGTGGAAGATTTTTGTTTTGATCTTTTTCTTTTTCTAAATCGATTACAGATTGAACTTCTCTTATTTCAAATCGTGAAATCGAAACCAAAGCAATGCTAGTTATGATAAAAAAAACAGCTAGTATTGAAGTAAATTTAGTAAGAAAGTCTCCTGCAGATCTTGAAGATGTGAAATTATCCTGTGAAACACCCAGGCCTAAAGCTCCACCCTCGGATCTTTGTAGTAAAATTACAATAATTAATAAAACAGCTAGAATAATATTAATTGTAAGTAAAATGCTTTCCATAGGGTCTATTTATAGTAATTTTTTATTATATCAATAAAATTTTTGTCTGACTTTGATGCACCGCCAATTAAGAAACCATCAATCTCATTTAGTTTTTTAAACTGACTAATGTTTTTACCATCAACTGAACCACCATACAAAACAGCAGACGAAGATTTTTTCTTAAAAATATTTCTTAATACTTTTTTAATAAATATTGTTGTTTTTAACAAATCATCTGCTTCGGGAATTTGTCCTGTCCCAATTGACCAAATTGGTTCGTAGGCTATAATTATATCTTTAAAATTAAATTTTTCCTCTAAAACGTTTTTGATTTGTTTTTCTAACACTTCAAAAGTTTTTTTACCCAATTTATGTTCTTTGTTTTCTCCTATACAAAAAACCACTTTTAGTTTGTTGTTTAGTGAGTTTTCCACTTTACTTTTGAGCATTGCATCTGTGTCTCCCTCCGATCGATTATCTGAATGCCCAATTATAATATATTGAGCTCCAACGCTTTTGGTCATTAGCGAACTAATAGCACCCGTATTAGCTCCAAAATTATCTTTGTGGTAACAATTCTGAGCGCCAATAGAAATTTTATTATTTGAAAAAAATTTGGCATAACTTTGAATTAAAGTATAAGGCGGAGTGATAACTATTTTGTATTTCTTGTTAAATTTTTTATCAGATTTGACAAATTTATTTATTTTATCAAGAATACTAATAGATTTTGGAATACCGAACATTTTCCAGTTTCCAATAAAATACTTTATGTTATTTGCCATATTTAATGTTTTAATCTATAGGTGTGTTAAATATAAAGCGTTCTATTAAATTAAAACAATGCTTACATCAATAAGAAAAGTAACCACATCCGTCTTAGCTAAAATTTTAATAGCTATAATCATTTTACCTTTCCTTTTTTGGGGTATGGGCGATGTATTTAGATCGGGAAATCAGAACGTTATAGTTACAATAGAATCTGAAAAAGTAAGCGCACAAAGCTTTGTTGAATACGTAAATAGACTTAACCTAAACGAGCAACAAAGAAATAACATGGCTGAAACAGACTTATTAGATAAAATTTTATCTGATTATGTGGCGAAAAAAATTATTGCACTTGAAATAATTAATCAAGGTGTAAGTTTAAACAATCAATCTCTTAAAAAAATTATAACTGCCGACGATACATTTAAAGAAGATGATAAATTTTCAAGAACTAAGTACGAAAAATTTTTATTAGAAAGTGGAATAAGTGCGCCTGTGTTTGAGCAAAATATTGCTGCACAAGAGAAAAAAAGACAGTTATTAACTTTTTTGTCTGAAGGAATTAATTTACCAGAATTTATGGTTAAACAAGAATATACAAATGAAAATCAAATAAAAACAATTCAATATTTAGAATTAGATAGCTTGTATAAAAATCACCCAATAACAAAAGAAGAAATTATAAAAACTTATGAATCAAATAAAAAACTTTTTACTCAAGATTTTAAAAAAATTAATTACGTTGAGCTTCTTCCTGAAAATTTAACAGGCCAAAAAGAATATAACGAATCTTATTTTAAGAAAATTGATGAAATTGAAAATACTGTTCTAGATGGTGGAAAAATGAGTAATTTTGTTAAAGAATTTAATTTATCTTTAATAGTTGTTGGTGAAACAAATAGACTAAAAAAAAATAAGTCAGGTAAGGATATAGCAAAAATCGACAACGATCTTTTTACTAAAATTTTTAACGCAAAAACTGTAAGTAAACCTGAGTTAATAAATATTAATAATAAATATTATTTAAGCGAAATCTTAAGTGTAGATAAAATTGCCAGAACTTTAGACGATAAAAAAATTAAAGAAGCCATCGTTTCACAACTTAAAACAAAACATGTTATTGAAAGTAACACAAAAATTGTAAAGGATATGTTCGAAGGATTATTTACTAAAAAGCAATTCCAAAAATTTAGTAATGACAACAATTTAGAAATTAAAAGTATGACATTAAAAAATGTTAAAGATGAAACTATTTTCAATTCGGGTATGATTAAAGAAATTTTTAAAATTAATGACGGAGATTTTCAATTAATTACAAACAGTTTGTTTACTAAAAACTATATAATTCTAGCAGAAAAAACTATAGACCTACCGTTCGATAATAATGTGAAAGATTACGAACAGTATAAAACTAAAGCTAAATTTAATTTATCTAATCAAATTTATAGTACTTTTGATAAAATGATTAATAATAAATACGATATAAAAATAAATGAAAAAGTATTAAGTCGTATTAAAAATACTCTCTAATGAAACTAAATATTAGTTTTAGTTCTTTTGAAAAAAATCATAAATTAAAAAAAGATCAGCTAATTTATAGAGTCAAAGAATGTAAAGATTACAAGCAGGTTGAAAATATATTCAATTTTTTGCTAGTTGAAAAAAACAGTTTTATTTTCGAGTCTGTCGAAAAGGGAATAATTAGGGGGCGGTATACAATAATAGGATTAAATCCTGATAAAATATGGGATATTAACAAAAATACTATTACGGAAAAATTTGAAGGAAGAGAAAAAACTATAAATGAAAAACCTTTAAATTTTCTAAATATCTTAATTCACAAGTTTAATACCAAAGTTCCAAGAGGTATTCCGGCAATGTCTTCGATGCTTGTGGGTTATTTTTCATATGACGTCATTAGGTATCTAGAAAATGTGCCCGATAATTGCATTGATGATCTTAAAATTCCCGATGTGAGAATGATTAGGCCTAAAAACCTTGTTATCTACGATAATTTGAAGAAAAAAATATTTTTTATCGAAAATATTTACGCAGAAACTAAAATAAATAATTATTTTGAAAGATATCAATTAATAAAAAAAAACTTTGAAACGTATGAAGATTATAGCAAAATAAAAGTACCTATAAAATTTACTTACCAAAAAAATAAAAATAAAATAAAAAGTAATATTTCAAAAAATCAATTTAAAACTTATGTCAAGAAAGCTAAAGAATATATTGCCAAGGGTGATGTTTTTCAAGTTGTTTTAAGCCAAAGATTTGAAAGAAAAATAAATAAGACCCCACTTGAAATCTATAATCATTTGAGAATATCAAACCCTTCTCCATTCATGTTTTATTTTAATTTTGATGATTTCAAAATAATCGGCAGTAGTCCTGAAATCTTAGTTAGATTGAGAAACAATCAAATAACAATTAGACCAATAGCGGGTACTAGGCCGCGTGGACATACAAAAGCTCAAGACGCACAATATGAAAAAGAATTGTTAAGTGATAAAAAAGAATTAGCAGAACATTTAATGCTTCTTGATCTTGGTAGAAATGATGTTGGTAAAGTGTCAAAAGTTAACACTGTAAAAGTTACGGAAAGCTTTACAGTAGAAAAATACTCACACGTAATGCATATTGTCTCTAACGTTATTGGGGAATTTGATAAGAAAAATTCAATATTTGAAACTTTATTATCTGGTTTTCCCGCTGGAACTGTCAGTGGTGCGCCTAAAATAAGGGCAATGGAAATTATTGATGAGTTAGAAAAAAATAAGCGAAAACTTTACGCAGGTGGGATAGGATATTTTACACCTAACAAAGAATTTGATACTTGTATTGCTCTTAGAACAGCTTTAGTAAAAAAAAATAAGTTTTACGTTCAGTCTGGTGCCGGAATTGTTGCGGACAGTGTGCCGGAAAAAGAATATCAAGAAACAGTAAATAAAGCTAAAGCACTGATGAGTGCTGTTGATTAAATGAAAGTTCTGCTTATAGATAACTATGATAGTTTTACTTATAACTTGTTTCATTATATCTCAAAACTAAAATGTAAAGTTGATGTAGTACGAAATGATAAAATTACCTCCAAAGACATTACAAAAAATAAATACAAAAAAATTGTTATATCTCCAGGCCCTGGTAATCCATCTCAAGCTGGAAATTGCCTTAAAATTGTAGAACATTTCTATAAAGATTTACCTATTTTGGGTGTTTGTTTGGGTCATCAAATAATTGGACAGGTTTTTGGTGGAGAAATTATAAGAGCTAGAAGATTAATGCATGGAAAAATGAGTAAAATATATTTTAAAAAAATTGGTATATTCAAGAATATTAAATTTCCGTTTGAAGCAACTAGATATCATAGTCTTATTATAGATAAAAAAACTTTACCTGCTTGCTTGACTGTTACAGCGGAAACTAAAAATAGAACTATAATGGGGGTTATGCATAATCAATATGATATATATGGGGTGCAATTTCACCCTGAAAGTATAAACACGAAAGTTGGAATGCAGATAATTAAAAATTTTATAAATCTTTAAGATTAATGACAAAATTTATTGAAAAATTAAATTCTAAAGAAAATCTTTCATTTGAAGAGAGTAAAAGTCTTTTTTTGAATATTATGGAGGGTAAATATAAGGAAAATGACATTATTAAAATTCTAGAAGCTCTTACAAATAAAGGTGAAACTAAAGATGAGATAGCGGGCGGTATTTTCATCATGAGATCAAAGGCCGCTCTAGTTAAAGTTCCATTTGGAACGGTTGATACTTGTGGAACGGGTGGTGATGGACAAAATTCTTTAAATATTTCCACAGCAGCAGCTATTGTTTTAGCGAGTATCGGTATTAAAGTTGCTAAACATGGGAATAAAGCAGTTTCATCAAACTGTGGATCAGCCGATGTTTTAGAGGCATTAAAAATTAATATTAATCTAAAACCAAAAGAAGCTGAAAAATCAATTGATAAAGTTAATTTTGCTTTTATGTTTGCACCTAATTACCACCAGGCGATGAAACATGTGGCTGGTGCCAGGAAAAAGATTGCTAAAAAAACTATTTTTAATTTAATTGGACCTTTAAGTAGTCCCGCGCAAGTCAAAAAACAAGTGGTAGGAGTTTATAATGAAAAATGGATGATCCCATTTGCAGAAGCTTTAAAGGAAAATAATGTTGAGAATGCTTACATTGTTCATAGTGAAGACGGAATGGATGAAATCTCTCCTTTTGCAAAAACAAAAATTGTTGAACTTAATAACGGAAATATAAAAAGTTTTTTAATTGATCCTGCGCATTTAAATATTACTAATAAAAATAGAGAAAATCTTAAAGGTCGAAATGCTGAATATAATGCTCAAAAAATAATTGATATATACAAAGGTGAAGATAATGAATTCTCTGACACAGTTGCTTTAAATGTGGCAGCAGGTTTAATAATTTCAAATAAAGAAAAGGATTTTAAAAAAGCTTATGATTTTAGCAAACAACATTTAAAATCTAGTAAAGTGTATGAACATTTACAAAAAATCAAAGAGTTGTAATGGAAAATTTTTTAGAAAAAATAGTCAAAAAAAAAAAAGAAGATCTTGTAGCTATAAAAGAAAAATTTTCATTAAGTGAAATAGATAATAAGATTAAATCTATTAATAATTTTTTAGACTTTAAAAAAGCTCTAGTTAAAAATCAGGAACAGAAAAAGGTATCTTTAATAGCTGAAATTAAAAAAGCTAGCCCCTCAGCTGGAATTATAATTAAAGATTTTGATCATATAAAAATTGCTAATTTTTACTCTGATAATAATGCCACTTGTTTATCTGTTTTAACTGAGGAAAAATTTTTTCTTGGTAGTTTAAGATATATATCGGAAATCAAAAAAAAAATTAAATTACCTATTCTTGCAAAAGATTTTTTTATAGATCCCTACCAAGTCTCATATGCAAAAAGTTTTGGTTGTGATTGTATTTTAATAATACTATCTGCTTTATCTCAGAAGCAGACAGATGAAATCTATAGTGAGGCTTTAAAAAATAAATTAAGTGTTATTGTCGAGGTGCATACTGAAGAAGAAGCTGAGAATGCTTTGAAATATAATGAAGCAATTATTGGCATAAATAATAGAGATCTTAAAACATTAAATATTTCTTTGAGTAATTCAGTTAGAATTAACAAAAAATTAACCTCACATAATGGGCCATTAATTTCTGAAAGTGGAATTAAAAGCAAAGAAGACGCACAATATATCTATGACAAAACTGGTATAAAAAATTTTTTAATAGGTGAAGCGCTTCTATTAGATAAAAATGTAGATGTTCTAATTAATGATATTCTGAATATAGAATTAAGGTAGGCAGGAATATATAAGATTTAACTAATTCTTTTTTTCAAAATATTTAATATTTAATCTGTTTAGATCTAGATTTTTAACAATTTTACATGAAGTTAATTTTTTATCTGTTTCATTTTTTATTAGGCAAAACATATACTCTAATTGAGTAAATAATGTTCACGAATCAGTTAGAAAAAGATGGAGAAAATGTTTGTATTCTACTTAACTGATCAAATTAGCCATGTAATTCAAGGATTTTTAATATTGCTATTAAAAGAGAACCTTTGTAGAACATGAATGTACGAGGTTTGTTCTTATGCTTACAAAAAAACAAAAAAATTTGCTTCTTTATATTAACAAGAAGATTAGATCGACTGGTATTTCCCCTTCATACGAAGAAATGAAAAATTCACTCAACCTTAAGTCGAAATCTGGAATTCATAGATTAATTTCAGCTTTAGAAGAAAGAGGATTTATTAAAAGGTTAGCTCATAAAGCGAGAGCACTTGAGGTTGTTAAGTTGCCAGAAAATGCGAGTGCTAACGATATATTTAATACTTTTACACCAAGCGTAATTAAAGGTGGACTAGACAAAACCCCAAGTACAGCTAGCGAAATTTCAATTTTAGGAAGTATAGCAGCGGGTACTCCAATTGAAGCAATTCAACAAGAAGTTGATAGAGTTTCCTTACCAGAAAGTTTACAAAATAACGGTGAGCATTATGGGCTTAAAGTAAAAGGTGAATCAATGATTGAGGCAGGGATTAATGATGGTGATACTGTAATTGTAAAAAAAACAACTAATGTTGAAAGTGGCCAGATTGCTGTTGTGCTAATTGACGACCAGGAAGCAACATTAAAAAGAATTAGAAAAAAAGGTAATACCATTGCACTTGAGGCAGCAAACAAAAATTATGGCACTAAAATATATGCTGCCCACAGAATAAAAATTCAAGGCAAATTAGTGTCTTTGTATAGAAACTTCCACTAAAATAGTCTAATTAGAACAAATGAGTTTTGTTTGTAGGTTTGCGCCCTCTCCTACTGGGCCTCTTCATATAGGTGGTGTTAGAACAGCTTTGTTTAATTGGCTGTTAGCTAAAAAAAATAATGGAAAATATTATTTACGGATTGAAGATACAGATAAAGAAAGATCTAAAGACGAATTTAAAGATCAAATCATATCATCGTTAGCTTGGTTGGGTATTGAACATGATGATGAAGAGTATATTCAATCTAAAAATATAGAAAAACACACGGCCATAGCAGGTAAGTTAATTGAAAAAGGTTTTGCTTATCATTGTTATTGTACAGCTGAAGAGCTTGAAGATCAAAAAGCTTTAGCAAAAAAAAATAATCTACCTTTTGTTTACAATCGTAAATGCAGAGATCTAAAAACTAAAAAAAATGAACCTGCTGTGTTAAGGTTCAAAAGTAAAATTTCAGGTTCAGCTTTGATTAAAGATTTAGTTCAAGGAGATAAAAATATTTCAAATTCAACAATAGAAGATTTTGTAATTTTAAGAAAAGATAACACTCCTACTTACCAGTTATCGGCTACAGTAGACGATCACGAGATGAAAGTTTCACATATTGTTAGGGGTGACGATCATATGATCAACACGTTTAAACAAAAACAAATTTACGAAGCTATGGGCTGGGAAGTTCCAAACTTTGCTCACATACCACTAATTCACAGTGACAAAGGTAAAAAATTATCTAAAAGAGATAATGCCTCAACGTTAGAAGACTACAAAAAAATAGGGATTATGCCTGACGCATTAAGAAACTATTTACTTAGATTAGGTTGGTCTCACAAAGACAAAGAAATATTTACTAAACAAGAAAGTATTGATTTATTTGACTTAAATGGGGTTGGAAAATCACCCTCAAAATTGGATATGTCTAGAATACTTTCAATGAATGAAACTTACATTAAAACAATCGATGAGAATGATTTGTTTAAATTATTTAAAGAATACGTGTCAAAATATAAGAAGCCTTTTGATGCTTCTAAAGACGCCATTCTTAATAAGTGTTTGGGATTCCTAAAAAATAAAGCGAAAACACTAGAGGATATTTTTAATAATGCCCAGTATATAATAAGCGAAGAAATAAAAATTAATGAAGAAGATCAAAAACTATTAGACGATCAATCTAAATTGATAATAAAAGACTTCATGTCTAATTTTAAAAAACTATCATTTCTAAATAAAGAAAATTTAGAGCCTTTAATTAAATCATTAATTGAAAAGCATAATACTAATTTTAAAGGAGTTGGTCAGCCACTGCGAATTGGATTAACAGGTTCTAGATTTGGACCAGGCTTATACGATGTAATTCTATCTCTTAGTAAAACTGAAATAATAAAAAGATTAAGTAAAATATAACCAATGAAAGAAGCTACTTCTTTTAGGGTTAGAAAAAGTTCTTTTTACGATAAGAAATCAGACGCTCCCTTTAAAATTAGTAGATCTAAATTAAATAATTTTCTAAGTTGTAAAAGGTGTTTCTACTTAGATCGTGTGGAGGGATTAAAAGAACCATCTATGCCGGGTTGGGCGCTAAACATTGCTGTGGACGAACTTTTAAAAAAAGAATTTGATCAATATCGAAAAAATCAAAAGCCTCACCCTACGATGATTAGACACAATTTAGATTTTGTTCCCTTTCAACATAAAGATTTCGATGTATGGAGAAACTCTTTAAAAGGTGGAATCTCATACTTAGATGAAAAAACAAATTTAATATTACATGGAGGTATTGATGATGTTTGGTTTGATCTTAAAGAAAGGAAACTTATTGTAGTAGATTATAAAGCTCAATCTACAATTTATCCTGTATCGACACAGTCTTATTTAAATAGTCAATGGCATTTAAGTTATAAATTACAAATGGATATTTACGTTCATATTTTAAGAAAAATGAATTTTGATGTTTCTGATATCTCTTATTTTTATGTTTGTAATGGTGAAAAAACTAATAATAATTTTGGGAATAAAATAGATTTTAAAACTACTCTTGTTCCGTACAAAGTAAATACTTCCTGGATAGACAGCAAATTGTCTGAGATGAAAAAAGTACTTAACCTAGATAGTCCACCTGATGTTGTGTCTACCTGTGAAAAATGTGCTTATTTAAAAGGTGGAAAAAACTATTTCTAAGAATAAATATAAATGAAAAAATACATTAATGTAGTACAAACAATTGCTTTCTGTGGACTTATTACTTTTATATTTTTAATAATTTCATTGGAGTTTTTAGAGTGGGCACTTAAATTTTCATTTTGGGATGGTACATTAGGTTTTTTCTATTTATCATTAAATATGTTTGAAAAATTAATCACTTTATGGTTTTTAGGAATTCCTCTTTATTTAATAAAAATAATATTTCAGAGAAGATTGTAATTATGATTCCTGATACTTATAGTTGGAGCTGCAAACATACTTGGGGAAAAAGTGCTAAGAATACTATGTGGTGTGTTATTGGGTGTTCAATAGGAGATTTCGGTACAATACTATTTTTTCAAATAACTCAAATACCTTTTCCTATTGCCGCTGTAATGATCTTAGCTATCATAAATGGTTTACTGACAAGTATTATGCTTGAAACCATAATTTTGATTAGACAAAATTTTAATTTTATTAGTGCCTTAAAAACCGCTTCTGGAATGAGCTTCATTTCAATGGTGAGCATGGAAGTTTCAATGAATTTAACAGATTACTATTTAACAGGTGGGGCTCAACTTACATATTGGGTTGTACCTATTATGTTAACTATCGGTTTTTTAACTCCTTGGCCCTACAACTATTGGAGGCTTAAAAAATATGGCCTTCAATGCCATTAGTTTTTTTATTGGTTTATAAAATCTCTTAATTGTTTATTTTCATCTTTGTACTGATCAATGATGTGGTGCACGACATCCCCAATTGAAACAATACCCAATAGCTTTTTTTCTTCTATTATAGGTATGTGTCTAATTTTATTACTAGAAATTATTTCCATTAATTCCGTGACAGAAGTATTTAAGCCGCAAGATATTATATTTTTGGTCATTATTTTACTAACAAGTAAATCACATTTGAATTCATCTCTATAGATATATTGAGCAAGATCTCGTTCAGAAATAATTCCAATTACACTATTATCTTTTTCATTTAATACCGGCATAGCCCCAACATTATTTTTTTTAAATTTTTCGCTTGCGGTTTTTAAAGTATCTTTTTCACTTAATGTAAAGCACGGTTTATTAGAAAGTTTTGTAACTAGTTTTCCTGCCATTTTTATACTTTAAATATCATTTATTGACTGCTTTATCCTAACATAAAAAATGAGGTTACAGAAAATGATAATTGCATTGCGTATATGATTTTTTAAGTTGTTGATATTGATATATATTGATACTTGGAGGAGAAGTTTTGACACCAGATAACAGAACGCCTCTTTATTCGATCAATCAGAATTAACGATGGTAAATATAATTTTATTGAAAACTCTTAGGGAAAATAAGAAATAATTTTTCCCCAGTACTATATTATGTTATTTTTTCTTATTTCTTTACCAATCTTTTTTAAAAATTCAACTTTTTTTCTTCCAATTAAAGTAGATTTAGCTTCAACACTAGTGATGGCTAAAGTTTTATGCATTAAAGCTTTATTTTTCTTATTTTTAAGATTAAACATTTTTCAAAAAATATAAATTTTCTATAGTTTCTATTTTCTTTTTTCATAAAAAATAGAATTAAGTAACATAAAGTTTAACTGTAAATTTTTTACTGTAAAATTTAGGGTAATTAATTTAGGTCAGATGATTTTAGAAAATTTAAGGAAAATAAAAAAAGTGTATATATACCCAGCAATACACAACAAACCTAGAGGACCAAATATTCCATAATTAAACAAGATATCTTGTAAAGAATTTTTTTTTATTTTTAAAGCATCTTTATAAAAATAAAATAAAAATATAAAAAATCTTCTAGATATCTTCCACCAAAACCAAGTTATTACGACAAAACAAACAAACATGAATGGTAGAGAAAATAGTATAGAAAATATATTTTCCATTTTATTATTATTGTTAACTTTCAGGCTTGAAAATTAAACATAGTCCATTACTACAGAATCTTTTTTGAGTTGATGTTGATCCATCATCAAAAATATGACCGTGATGTACTCCACAATTTGCACAGTGATACTCAACTCTTTTCATTCCAAAAGAATAGTCAATTTTGGTTTTAAAAGCGCCTGGTAATGATTCGGTAAAAGAAGGCCAGCCTGTATGACTATCAAATTTTGCATTTGAGGCAAAAAGCTTTGCGCCACAATTAGCACAATGGAAAAAACCTTTTCTTTTTTCATTGTTTAAAGGACTAGAGAATGGCCTTTCCGTAGCTTCATTAAACATAATTTTTTTTTGTTCTTCGGTAAGATTTGGGTTGATAATTTTATTTGTTACTGAATATAGAAGCTTATAAGGCGATAGAACAAAGGACAGACATGAGAATCCAAAAATTTCTAAAAATTTTCTTTTTTTACTGTTCATGGTTCTGTTATACCTCTTTACAATAATAGTCTCAATATTATCATTAAATTTTGTAAGTAATGATGTTTTTAAATAATGATCTGTCAGCAGGTATCAAAATGTCTCTGTGACAATTTTTTTATTTATAAAGTTATTTTAAAATATTAAATTTATTTTAACTGAAAGGAAAAATTATGAAAAAATACTTAATACTATCAATTTTAGTTCTTTTTACGAGTTCAGCATATGCTGGTTCTTGTCCAATGATGGCTAAAAACTTAGATAATAAAATTGAGGAAGCTCAAAAAATGCGTGACGACGGTATGAAAGCACACGAATCTGGAAATCATGCTGAGTCTGAAAAGCTGTTAAACAAAGCTGCAGAACTTTTTAAAAGTTAAATAGCAATACTATTTGGGCGCCTAATCATAGGGCGCCCTCTTATACTTCATCTTTGCTAATTTAATCTCATTTCTATACAAAGAGTATAATGACAAGTTATTTAGTTTATTCAATTTATTCATATATTGCCTCTGTTATTAGCTGGAGGATAGAAAAATTATACAAAAAACAACATGATGAAAAACAGATTAAGATATGGTTTGTGTTAAAAAATATTTTTAGAGTTACGGGTACCGCTCTATTAATAGCTCATTTAATATCTTAACTGGGGGTTTGTACGCAGCAGTAGAGAATGTCTACTCTTATTTTTTTACTAGCTTGTCTTTCATGTTTAATTTGAGTTTCTTTAATGTTCTTAAGTTTTGCCAACTTTTTTCTCCTCTTCTTAAATTTCTTTTTTGTTCAGCAATATTTACTTTTTTTTTTAAATCCTTGTGTTTTGCTTTTGCTTTCATTTATTGCAAAATAATTAGAAAATTTTATTATAAGTCATAACTTACCATATATAAAAAAACTAAAATACAGTTTGAATTACCCTAAAAATTAAAATTAATGAAGACCATTAGCGGTAATCTTTAAAATCATTTCTTCATAGTTTATATTAAGGTTTAATAAGCATGATCTATAGAAATAACCTTTTCTAATACCTGGCATTAAATTTGCTTCCATAAAATAAAGATTACCAAGATTGTCCATTTTAAAATCTATTCTTCCAAATGACTTTCCTTTTAATGCAATAAAAGATTTCTTTGCTAGTATTGATAATTGATTAAAAATTTTAATATCTAAAACAGCTATAACCTCTTCTTCATCATTTTTTTTAATATTAAAATCAAGAATATGATTTCCGTTTATGTTTTTCTTGACTATAATTTCTATGGGCATAGCTTCGATTGAGCCTGTGATATTGTCTTTAAAAATTCCTACACTGTATTCTTTGCCAGATAAATATTTTTCAACTAAACAACGCGAGTGCTGATTTTTTTTAATTTCTAATACTTTTTTTTTATAATTTAGGTAATTATGTACAATTGAATTTTTGTCAATACCCCTACTATCTCCTCCAGTAATTGGTTTAATAAAAAGTGGAAACAATATTGGTAAACTCTTTTTGTTTTTATGCTCACCTGGTGCTGTCGTAAAAAATTCAGCAGTAGTGATATTTGATTTTTGCATTATTTTTTTAGCACGACTTTTATTACTTTCTTTGAGTAATGAGGATTTATTTGACGCTATGTACAAAATATCATTGAGTTCTAAATAATCATTTAACCAAATTTTTTTACTATTAAAATAAAAATATTTAACACCAGAAAAAACTAAATCTGGTTTCCGAAGAGCTAATTTTGTTAAATCTTTTTTTGTTTTGATCTCTGTAATTAAAACTTCTTTGTAGTATTTAGATAGTATTTTATAAATTAATTTTTCTTCTAAAACAATTCCAACATTTACTTGGTTAATGTTTGTATTTTCAGGTTTGGGTACAGTTACAATTTCAATCGATTTATTAATTAGATTGGTAAAAGTTTTATTCTCTGGAAAAATAGCTATATTTGGAGAAATGTTTTCAAAAAGTTCAGTATTATTTTCTAATTGATTTTTGTTATTCATAAAAAGTAAAGCATTACGAACTCACTCAAACTTTAAGTTTGCGTGTAGTCTCGTTTAAAATTTTCGAAAATATTTGCTAAATTTAAGGTTATTGCCTTATTAGATAATATCTAAAAACACACAATGTCATGCTTTTCCAAGATTAGATAGGTAATTAAATATTTTTATTATTTGTTGTTCTTTTCGTCCTCACCTGGACTTGGTTGTGGCTCTGTTGTATCAGATTGAACTTCTTCTTCTGTTTGTTGTGGTTCTGTTGGTTGTGGTTCTGTTGGTTGTGGTTCTGTTGGTTGTGGGTCTGTTTTATCAGATTGAACTTCTTCTTCGGTTAGTTGTGGTTCTGTTATATCAGATTGAACTTTTTCTTCAGTTAGTTGTGGTTCTGTTGTATCAGATTGCGTATTTGGTAGCACGTTATTTCGTTTTCTTGAAAAAAAATACATCCCTGTTAGAACAGCTAAAATACCTGCGATTACATACAAAGCTAATCTTAAATAATTTGTTTCTAAATCTTCTAAACTATCTAATTCTTTAGTTTCTTCTTTAACTGGCTCAGGTTTTGTTTCTTCTTTAATTGGCTCAGGTTTAGTTTCTTCTTTAACTAGTTCAGATTTAACTTCTTCTTTAATTAGCTCAGGTTTTGTTTCTTCTTTAACTAGTTCAGGTTTAACTTCTTGTATAGTTGGCTTCGCTTCTAGGGTTTTATTAGATACAACTTCTATTTTTTTTTTCTCTATATCCTTAATCTGAGGTAAATTGTTTCCAATTCCTTTAACAACTAATAAACTAAGAATTAAAAAAGATAAAAATCCCATAACCTAATTATTGTATCTTTAAAATTATAAGAATACAGTCATTTTTACCTTAATGTGTGCAATTTAGGTTGTAAATATATTGCGATTAAACAAACTTATTTAAAGCCTCACTAGCTAATTCAGAAGAAGATTTGTCTGTTTTAAACCTATTCAGTATAATTTCAGTTTTATTTACCTGTTCCGTTATTTTTGTGGGTGTATCTAAAAATTCATTTAAGACTTTATAGATATTTTTGGCATTGCATTTGGACTGTAATAATTCAGGTATTATTTCTTCATTTGCAGCAATATTTATAATATTGGCAAATTTAATTTTAACCAACATTCTTATTATAAAAAAATTAATAAAATTCATTTTATAAAGAATAATAGATGGTATTTTTGCATTACAAATTTCTAAAGACACGGTTCCTGACTTTGCGATAGCAAATACAGATTTTTTGAGTAGATATAATTTAATTTTTTCGTCACTTACAATCTCACAATTTGTTAAGCTACTTTTTTTAAAATAAGATTTTATTAATTCACTATGTTCTCTCGTTGAATGAAAAACAAAAGTGATATCGTTATATTTATTAGCCATTAATTTTATGAAATTAAGCAAAATAGGCATAAGCACATTAATTTCAGTAACGCGACTTCCTGCAAAGATTGAAATTAAAGCTTTGTTCCTACGTACTAATTGATTGATATCAATCATATCATTTTTTTTACT